>JAIROW010000225.1 GCA_031257315.1 Prevotellaceae bacterium | reverse complement strand
ATCTTTCAATGCTAAAATAAAGGCGTTCAGAGCTTCTTTAAGAGGAATTACAGATATCAAATTCTTCCTGTTTAGACTCGCTAACATTTATGCTTAACACAGGGTTTTGATGGTGAGCCCAAAACTTTAATGCTTTTGCGATAGAGTTCTGCCTTTCAGGCAGTCAGTTGTTGTCGTTTTTAGCCGCAGGCAACGCTATCGCTCGCCTGCGGTTATGAAAATTTTGTCCCGAAGGGACATTTTAACTCCTGATTCTCATCAATTTATATAAACTCTAATATTTTTGCCGACGAAGTTAATATTTGTTCAAAGTAAACACAGGATTTTGTGGGTGAGCCAAGACGGCTCACCCACAAAACCCTGTGTTTTATCTGAAAAAACCCTTAACTTTGTAATTCAAAATATATCTGTTTTGTGATCCAGCTGGGATTCGAACCCAGGACCCCATCCTTAAAAGGGATGTGCTCTACCTGCTGAGCTACTGAATCCTTCAAATGCGGTGCAAAGGTACTGCTTTTTTTTGAATCTGCAAATTTTTTTGAATTATAATAATGACAAAAATACAAAATATTCTGATTTTTAAATTGTTACAAAACTGTTTATTTGATGGATTTTTCTGTATTTTTCATTAACCGGAAACAGTAACGCCCCTCAAAGCGTCAAAATATAGAGTATCAGCGCCTGTAATTCTTCTTCGGTCAGATTTTGCGTTATGCCATGTAAATTCTCTGGGTTACACACCGTTAGAACTTCTCTGAGCGATACAGCCTTACCATTGTACAGATACGGCGAAGTTCTCCATACTTCGCGAAGAGTAGGAGTATCGAACAGTGTATTTTTTTCTTCATTTTCTCCGCTTCCGACGTCGTACTTCTTTAAATCGGTATAATAGCTGCCGTTATGACATTCGGCGCATCTGGCGCGTTCAAATATGGCTTTGCCTTTTCCTGTAACGTCTTTTTTGAGATATTCGGCAAGATACGGACTTTCTTCCGGTTCAAGCGATTTCAAGTATTTGTCCATATCGTTTGCAAATTCTTCGGATTGAACGGTTTGCAATGTATGCAGTATTCCGTTTCTTACAGCAATTTCCGCGTTTTTACGAATACCCGTTATCATGCACGGAGGCGTAACGTGCGAAAACAGAAGGCTTTTTGTGTTTTTCGGATTTCCCAGACCGTCGTTTTGCTGATCCCAGTTGAGTCCGTCGGCGCGAGCGTCGGGGTGGCACGAAACACACGATTGCCAGCCTTGATAACAGATGGAAGCGTCGCAAAAGGCAAGTTCGCCGCGTCGAATTGCGTCGGGAGCGGGTTCTTTGCCAAGCTGAACGGTTGCCAGCGGATTGCCGTCAAGGTCGAATTTTTCGAGAAACGTGCTGAAACGACTGCTCAGAATAATGCAGTTTCCGGCAAAAGCGACGGAGCGCGGCGACAGCCCCTGCAAAGTGAAGCGTTTTTTGAACGAAGATGCAAATGTGAGGGACGAACTTAAATCCGAGCTGTTGCGGATATATTTATCTTCGATTTTGCCGGCAAAAAATGCGGAAAGTTTTTCATGCATGATTTTTTCATCAATAATAATCAGTTCATGAGTTCCTGATGCGGCAATGTATATTTTTTTGTTATTGCCGACGCAAATTCCTGCCGGATTTGCAGCGCCTTTGTCCACGTCGTCGAGCAGAACTGTCGCATAAAGCGAATCGCCGACAGCGTCTATTATGCTTAAAGCGTTGGTATTTACCCAGCCTCTGTCTAACTGCGTTACAGGAATATCGTATTGCGAAATCAAATGACAGGCGTACAGATAATTACCATCATGCGAATAACAAAGTCCGGATACGGATTGCGCTCCGTTTTCGAGAACAATATTTTTGCGAACTGTATTGTCCGGCAAATTTATCAGCGTTATTTGCGCTGCAACAGCAGAATCGCACGAAGACTGGGCGGGTAGAAAGTTTGCGACAGCCAAAGTTTTTCCATCGGACGAGATACATATCGAACGCGGTTCGCGAACAGTCGTTATTTCTGATATTACTTTGTTTTGTGTCAAATCTATAACCGCAACATTATTGCTGAAACGATTGGCGACATACAGTTTTTGTCCATCGACAGAAAGCGCCATGCCTTGCGGAGTATGTCCTCCCGTTTCAACCGTTGCCGTTATCTTTTTTTCAGGCAGGGCGATTATTTTAACTTCGCCTTTTGCTTTTCCGCAACTTACATACAAGACTGAACCGTCGGGAGAAATCAAAATCCCGTCAGGATTATTGTTTAATTTTATTTTCTGCAAAGTTTCATTGCTTTCCAAATCTGTTACAGCAATTGATTTTGCAGTTGTCAGAAGCGTATATGCCGTTTTTTTTTCAGTATCGACGGCAACAGCTCCGGGGGAAAGATATTCCTTTCCCGTACATGAAATAATTATCGTTATAAAAACAGAACAGATAAAATTTTTCATGATTTTTTATTTTTCAATATTTTTTAACTCATTTCTGTATTAGAGATTATGTAAATTTATTTTTGAAAACTAATTGTATATACGCGATTAATCGCGTATATACAATTGCAGGGGGTGTCCCGCAAGGGCTGAAAGTTCGCAAGATTTTAGCGCAGAGCGTCGTCCTGCGCTGTTGATTTCGGGCTTTCAGCACCTTGTGAACAGTCTTGTATTAAAATATTTATTTTCAACCAATTGCTGCGACGGCAAATATACATAAACTCTATTGATGTACGTTTGTAAAACAGAATTATTTATTCAATTTACTGATGCGGTCAAACAGTTCGTGCGATTTTTCGAGCAAATCTTTCTGTATTGCCTTATAGTGCTGTTTAACCAGTTTGGGATTATCTTTACCGTCTGGATTGTTTACTCTTGAACAAAGCTGATTGCACATGTCAACAGCTTCAATGATAATACTGTCCGCAAGTTCGACATTTTTGTCGGGATTCATGTATTTGTACAGTTGCGCGTCTGTAATGATTTCGTCTGTCAAATAAGCAATGTCCTTCTTCAAATTTCTAATGTTTGCCATACTTCTTACAATTTTTACAAGGGATATTAGAGTTAATACTTTAATTTTTATGTTGGGATTTCTGCGGGCAAATCCAAATCCCTTAAAAAAATTTGCCTGAAAAATCACTGCAAATATACCGGCTTTAAATCAAAAAAACAAATACATCTCTAAAAAATCATGGACAACGTATTTTTCATTCTTTTAGGCAAGGGCAAGCCTTGACACTGTATTCTTCATTTTTCGTTCTTCATTATTTTCAAAGCGTTCAGCAAAGTTTCATTTTCTTCGGGTGTGCCGACGGTGATTCGTATGCAATTGTCAATTACCGAACTGCGATTTCTTGTAATAATTTTTTGGTCAATCAGTTTTGAATATGTTTTGTTTGCGTTGTCAAATTCTACAAGAAAAAAATTTGCATCTGATTTATAAATATGTTTTACGCAGGGCATTTTCGACAGTTCAGTTCTCATTTTTTTCTTTTCGGCGAGTATCGTGTTTTTTCTTTCCGTAAATTCGCGACTGCTGTTGAGAGCTTCAATTGCAGCTTCCTGATTAAGAGAACTGACATTGTACGGCGGCTTGATTTTGTTGTAACAGGCAATAATTTCGGGCTGCGAATACGCAATTCCGACCCTTGCCGACGCCAGCGCCCGACTTTTGCTGAATGTCTGCGAAACAATCAGGTTGGGATATTTGTCTATCATGTTTACAAACGATTCTGAGCCGGCAAAATCAATATATGCCTCGTCGATAAATACGGGACATGCGAAACTGTTGAGAATTGTTTCAATATCTTCATGTCTTATTAAATTGCCTGTCGGGTTGTTTGGCGAACAGATAAATATGATTTTAACATGTTCGTCATTCAGGAAGGTATTAATTTCAGGCATGTTTAACTGCATGTCCCTGTTCAGGGGAATTTCAACTGTTTCGATTTCATTTATTTCGGCGCAGATTTTATACATTCCGTAGGTGGGTGGAAAAACCATAATCCTGTCTTTGCCCGGATTGCAGAAAATCCTTATCGCCAAATCAATAACTTCGTCGCTGCCGTTTCCGACAAATATTTCCGACACGTTTCTGCCTGTCAGCAGTGCAAGTTGCTGTTTAAGTTCTGTTTGACGCGGGTCGGGATAGCGGTTTAAAACGCCGAAGGGATTTTCGTTTGCATCGAGAAAAATGCCTTCGCTGCCCTTAAATTCGTCGCGGGCGCATGAATAGGGTTTTAAGTCAAGTATGTTTTTTCTTACAAAATTCCGCAGAATAAATTCTTTCATCTTTTAACTGCCTTATAAATTAACGATTAATATTATTATCATAAAAAAGAGATTGATTACCAGTCTGAAACTGCAATCAGTCATTGTCATAAATCTTTTCCGACTTTTTTTCCAATCTTTATTTTTCATGGCGCAAAGGTAATACTTTTCCTGATTTATAGCGTGCCGGCACGTACCGTACTCTTTTTTTTCGACTTAACCGGTCAATATTTACAGGCTGTTTTTTGCGTTTATATCTTTCTGTTTTACAGGCTGTTCAAAAAGGGTTAACCCTTTTGGTCAAAACCATTAACCCTTTTGGTCAAAAGGGTTAACCCTTTTTGCCAAAACCATTAACCCTTTTTGTGAAAAGGGTTAACCCTTTTTGATTGAACCGTTAATCCTTTTTCGACAGTGTCTCGAATTGGCTGAATGTTACCGTAAGGGTAATGCGGTAAAAAATATAATGCGGTACAAAAATAACTGTTTCATAATATTTTCAACAGAGAAATTATATCCGCTTTTTTTAATGCTGTTCGATAATTTTGTCGAGCGTAATGCTGTTGCTTACAGTGGTACGTTGTTTCGGGATTTTATCTTCTGTAATTTCTGTATGCTGGACAGGCTTCATCTTTGTAAAATATTCTGTTCAGGTAGAACGAGAGAAACAGTTCGTGCGTTCCGGCGTTGGCAAGCGTTGCAAGCTCGCCTGCGGCGTAGTCGAACGAGTATCCCAGACGTATTTTTGGAGTGAGCTGTACGCCGGCAAGCAGGGCGAAAATTCCGGAGCTGCCTGTTCTGTAAAGCGCTCCGAGCCAGAAACGGTCGTTGTAAACGTTTTTTCTTTCGTTCTTCATGAAGTAAAGCAGCGCTCCGCCTTCAAACTGTGGATAGTTGTTGTACAGTACCGATGCTATCGGCTCCAGACTTGTCGATTCGGAAATGTTGAAGCGCGACGAGGCGTAAGCCCACATGTTGATTGTGTGCGTTTGCAGATTGTTTTGCGCGGACTGTACTGCAAGATGCCTGACAGATAAGCCTGCCTTGAACGGACCTCGCAGTTCAAAGCCGATGTCAAAATCGGGCGAACTTTCCGATACATTGCCGTAAGCCGACGCGGGGTCGTTGTTGAAAGCGTCTTCGTCGCCTATTTTACGGCTGCGGAACAGTATGCCGCCTGACAGTCCGAGCGACAGCGAAAATTTTTTGCCAACGGGGATATAAAAAGCGTATGCAAAACGTGTGTTGTAACTGCTTATAGTACCGAGCCGGTCGGCGGCAAACGAAAGTCCGAGTCCTGAACTGAGGCTTTCGATATATGTGTCTAACGAGCCGGCGTAGGTCGATGGCGCTCCCGATATTCCTACCCATTGCTGCCTTGTGTGCAGGAATATTCCGGTTGAGAAATTGTTTCCTGCTGCTGCCGGATTGTACAGCATTTCGTTGAACCACCGCTGCGTCAAGCCGAAATCGCTTTGAGCTGTCGCTGCATTTACCGATATTACAGCCATGCAGACGATTAACATCTGTTTATACAAATTTTTCACTTTTGTTTAATAAATTAAGACTTTGAACATGTTACAAATTTTTAATCAGTGTTGTATATCCCGAACGTTTTTTCTGATTACCGTCCTTATCCGTATAATAAATAAGGAAATAGTAAACGTCTTCGGGCATTTCCTTGCCGTATCGCGTGACGTCCCAGCCATCTTCTCCTTCGTATATCTGTCGTCCATGACGGTCGAAGACAATCAGTTTGTATCCTTTCATAAAGATGTCGTTGATGCCGTCTCCGTTTGGCGAAAACTTTTTTGGAGTTGTCAGGTCGCTGCATTTCAGCGTATATTCTTTGTAGATGGAACAGCCCTGTCCGTTGGAAACTTCGACAGTGAATTTGCCCGGATCTTCGGACGATGATGAGCCGAACCCTGAAATTACGCCGTTAGAGAGCGTGATGCCTGTCGGTAAAAAGCCTTCGATTATCGAGAATGTCGGGTTGGAGATGTTTGAAATCAGCGTTTGCGTATATAATGTGCCTATTTCGTATGGCGGCAGCACGTCTGGAGCAACGGTTATGTTAACTACATGCAGTTGCAGCGACATTCTTTCGGACATGCAGCCTGCAATGCTTTCTATCTGTAAATAGTATGTTACGTCATACGTGATTTTTTCGGACAAAACGATTTCAGTCGAATTTCCGTTTCCGACGGTTTCTCCAATCAGATTGCCTCCTGACGGGAAATCGTATAACGAGTACTTATATCCGTCAACAGCGTCCGGTATCGAAACAGAAGTCTCGTTGCTGTCGTCGTTTGCGCAGATATTCCGTATCGACAGGTCGGGCATACGGGGAGTATCTTCGATGTAAACCGTTATTTTTTCCTTATCGCTGAAACATTTTTCGTCGGTTATAGATACCTGCATGACAAAATATTCGACCGTATCGGCAATTGAAGTATCCGGTACGGGAGCTTCCTGCAACTGGGCGTCTGCGGCATCGAACCAGACTAATTTGTATCCGCTGAGGGCTGTTGCCGCAAGCGGTGAGGCGACAGCGTCCTTACACTGGTAAATATCTGTTTTAGCTGCCGGTTTGTCGGGTTTTGCAATTCTTAAATCAACCGGTTGAGGCGACGTTGCAACGGGGCAGCCGGCGGTAAGCACGTCAAGAGTATATTCTCCCTCGTTTGAATGTTCGCCGAGTATTTCGACAGACTGGCTTCCGGCGATTGGGTTGCCCTTGAACTTCCACGTGTAGCTTGCGCCTTCGATGGTGGTTGCGGTCATTGTAGCTTTTGAGCCTTCGCATACGGTTGTCGATGTATGCTGCATGTCTATCAGATTGTTTATCGAAACGTATGGTTTCGTTGTCTTGATTGAATTTATGGAGAAGTCTTCGTCCCTGACATATATTTCGAGTTCGGCATTTTCTGAAATACTTGCGTCCGATGTCAGGCTCAGCGTTGCGCCGTTGCCCTTGCCGCTTGCTATTTCATTGCCTTTACCGTCGTAAACAACATACAGATACTTGCTGTCTGTATTGTTGATATTTACTGTCGGCTTTTCGGCGATACATACGTTTATGTCTGCCGACGGAACCGACGGAGGAATGGCGCCTACGGTTACGGTAACATCGACTTTCGGGCTTTCGCAGCCGGCAGAATCCTGCGATACCTTATATATAAATACTCCTGTCTGGCTGGTTGCAGGCACAGGCGACTGGACGTTCATAAGCGTTCCGTCGGGACTGTACCATTTCAGAGTATTTCCCTGACCGGCAGTTGCCGTCATTGGCGAAGCCTGTTCGTTTTCGGCATATTGATAGACGGTCTGTGCCGGAACGGGGGGTAACGGTTGAGTTATGCGCAGATAGGTTTGTGTTTCTGCTGGCTGACATCCCTGAACTGTTACAGTAAGTTTATAATTTCCTTCGTCGGTTTTTGCAGCGTTTGATACGGTCATCTTTTGTCCGTCAACTTCTGTTCCCGAAGGCGAAGTCCATTTGTATGCTGCTCCCGACAGGTTAACCGCTTCAAGATTTCCAGAAGAGCCTACGCATATTGCCGACGCCGAAGCCTGACTGTTTATCAGTCTGTTTATTGATATTACATTAATAGACGTTTTTCCCGATTTAACGCCGTAAGCATCGACAACCTCAATATCAAGCGCTGTATTTTCCGTTATTGCAGCATTGCATGTCAGCGATATTGAAGCGTCGTTGCCCGCGCCTCTTGCGATTTCTGTGCCGGCATTATATACGACATATTCGTATAAGCTCGAAGTGTTTGAAATTTGCAGGACGGGTTTTTCTGCAACGCATACTTTTACGTCGGAGGGTGAAACCGGCGGAGGAATGGCTCCTATGGTTACGGTAACATCGACTTTCGGACTTTCGCAGCCTGACGAATCCTGCGATACCTTATATACAAATATTCCTGTCTGGCTGGTTGCAGGCACAGGCGACTGGACGTTCATAAGCGTTCCGTCGGGGCTGTACCATTTCAGAGTATTTCCCTGACCGGCGGTTGCCGTCATTGGCGATGCCTGTTCGTTTTCGGCATATCTGTATGATGTTTTTGTTGGTACAGGAGCATCAGGCTGGGTTACGGCGACAGTTACCTGATCGCGCATGGTGCAACCCAACCCCGGTTCATCTATAACTATTTTGTAAATGCCCCCTGTATTATGATCTGCATTGTTGATTACAAGATTTGTTCCCGTATATGTGGTGTTATCCGGTCTTGTCCATGTTATTTTGCCTCCCGGATAGCTGGAACTCAGGCTTAGCGTGGCGCCGAAACAGATTCTGTTTGCGCCCGAAATCAAACTTGACTGTAAGGAAACCGAAACGGGCGTTCTCGAAGTTGACGCGCAGCCGTTTTGATTTATTGTTTCGATGTAATAGCTGTTTCCGACGGTAAGAGCTTGCCCTGTTGTAATACGGGCTGTATCGTTTGAAGAAATACCTGAACCTATGTTGTTTCCGCCCGAAAAGGCGTCGTACAGGTTATATGTGTATCCATTGCCGGCGCCGACAATTGTCATGCGCGGGTCTGAACTGTTCATGTCGTTGCACAGTATAACTTTGTTGGCGTCGATTGGCTGCGGCGATTTTGAAACGGTTATGTCCAGACGGACTTTGTCGCTTTCGCAGTTGCCTGTATTTTTCTGACTTACATAGTATGTAGCGGTTTTGTCCGGTATGTCGGGGTTAAACGTCGGCGGAGCAGTTCCAATCAGAGTATTCTGGTCGGCTCCATACCATATCAGAGTGTAAGCATCAGAAGTTTTATCAACATATTGATCGACAGTAACCGGAGCGGAATTTAGACATGGCAGCGCGGGTTTGATTATCGGTTTCGCAGCAGCGCCTACTGTTACCGTTATCGATTCGGTATGCGTATTGGAACAGCCGTCAATTTTCATCGAAAACTCATAAACGCCGGAATTGGAATTTTGAGCATTGTTTATTGTTAAACTTGAAGTTGAGGCGAGAATCTGTCCATCTTTTTTCCATACATAATTTGTAGCGGCAGGAGCGTCTGATTTCACCTGTAACTGTATTGTTCCTCCGGTGCAAACTTCCGTATCGCCGCTTATTGCCTTTAACGACGAATAGTCAGCTTTTTTGGTAAGCGTAACGGTTTCGGGCTGATTTTGTGCGCAACCCTTGTCGGTTACTGTTAATGTAAGATTGTTTCCGGAGCCGACACTGGCGGTAAATGAAGTTGTATTCATTTCCTGATTAAATACGGAATTGCCATCGGAAAAAATCTCAAATTTGTATGGTCCTTTACCTCCGGAAATTGCAGTACTTACATTAATATCCGAACCGGAACATCGAAAATATTCGGCTTTTGTTATCATAAAGTCAAGGCTGACGGTTATATTTGTTTTTTCCAGTTTTTGTATTCCCAAGTCTTGCAGTTTTGTACCGTTGCATTTAATATCATTGATTTCGTTAAAAGAGGTGGAAATATTGTATTTTCCCGGAGGTACATCATTAATAACATCAGAACCTTTTGGCGAGAACAAGGGAACAATAACTCCGTTAACGTCAGCAACAGTAAATCGATTGTTTGACAAGTCAATATTGTCGGTTCCGGCGTCGGTTACTACTTTTATTTTGATTGACGCTTTTCCTCCGTTATCACACTTGTTTCCAATTATTTCGTATTCGAGTCGGGCATTGGAACATTCCTGCGCGTTAGCTTTATTTCCTGTCAGAAAGAAAAACGCCAAAAAAATTCCGTATGTAAAAATCCCGATCCAGTATATAATTCTATTCATCTCAAAAACTTGTTTTTACACCGCAAAAGTACATCATTTATTTATAAATAAAGTTTATTTTTTGTTAAATAACGTCAAAACTGGGGTAAACTAATCTTATTTGACTGAAATACAGTTTTATAGCTGTTCCCATTAACCGTAATTTACTGTATAAAAAATTATAAAAATGTCTGCATTTCAGTTTTTCAGCAGAAACCTGTCCATATCTTCCATAGATATTATGTGAATTACGGGTTTTCCTTCGCCGTCTATATCGGGCGTTTTACATGCAAACAGTTTGTTTATGAGATATTCCATTTCATTGTCGCTCAAATTTCCGCATCTTTTCACCGATTCTGCTTTTGCCAGCGACAGAGCCAGTTTTTCGTGCGTATCCCAGTTGCGACTGTTGTAGTCTTCTTTTATTGACAGAAGTATTTCATCGACAATCGTTTTGGCGTTTGTTTTTTCCAGTCCTGCGGGAATGGCGCAAAATATAAAGCTGTTGTTGTCGAAACTGCGAATATCGAAACCTGCTTTGTTGAGTTCGTCGCATACGCTGTGAAAAAGCATGTGGTCTGAAACTGACAGTTCTACTTTTTCGGGAAACAGCTGTTGCTGTGAAACTATGTTGAAATTTGTTTCAAACATCGACAGAAAGTACTCGAACAGAATCCGCTGGTGCGCTCGACAAATATCTACCATCATAATTCCGGACTTTACCGGCGTCAGGATATATTTGTCCTTTACGGGCAGGAAACGTCTTTTTACCGTTTCTGTTCCGGCAATGTTTCTCTGTTCCGGTTCGTAATTGTTTTCTTTTTCCAGACTGGCGCTGTCGAAGCTGTGTTTTCCCTGCCGGTCGAAATTTTCGTACAGCTGTTCCCAGCCTTCCATGGTTCCGGTTCGACTTTTCCTGTCAATATTGAAAGGGTTGAAGTTTGTATCAATATTTAATTCCGGTACTGTTACCTGCGTGTTTCTGTCGATTACCGGAATGTCGGGAGCGTCTTCCATGTCGAAAATTATTGATGGCGCGACCATGTATTTCGACAGCGATTCTCTGATGGCGGCGTTTATGATTTGCCAAATTGCCTGTTCTTCTTCAAATTTTACTTCTGTTTTTTGAGGGTGAATATTTACGTCGATATTTAGCGGGTCAACGCTGAGGAAAAGAAAATACGAGGGATACGAGTCTGCCGGCAGCAGCTGTTCGTATGCCCTGATTATGGCTTTCTGAAAATATGCGCTTCGGAAATATCTGTTGTTGACAAAAAAAAACTGTTCGCCGGACGATTTTTTCGCCCTGTCGGGTTTGCCGATTACGCCGGTGATTGAAACAATCGAAGTTTCGGCGCCTGCGTCAATGAGCGAAACTCCTGTGTTTTTGCCGAAAATGCCCGAAAGCCGCTGCCTTAAATTGCCGCACGGCAGGTTGTATATTTCTATTCCGTTGTTGATAAAGGTAAATTCGACGCCGGTATTGCTTATTGCAATTTTTTGAAACTCGTTTATAATGTATTTGAGTTCGGTAGCGTCGGATTTCAGGAATTTTCTGCGGGCGGGGATATTAAAAAACAGATTTTTAACAGAGAAGGTCGAGCCTTCGGGACACTGCACCGGCTCGCTGCCAGTAATTTTCGATGCGGAGATTAAAAGCCGGCAGCCCAAATCTTCGCCAGCCTGTCTGGTTCGCAGCTCCACGTCGGCAACTGCGGCGATAGAAGCCAGAGCTTCGCCGCGAAACCCGAAGGTATTGAGATATTCCAAATCGCCTATTTCCGAAATTTTGGAAGTAGCGTGCCGTTCAAAAGCCATTCGCGCGTCGCGGTCCGACATTCCCGAACCGTTGTCTTTTACCTGAATCAGCGTTTTGCCAGCGTCTTTTATTATCAGACCTATTTGTGTTGCGCCCGCGTCAATTGCATTTTCCATCAGTTCCTTGACAACCGAAGCGGGTCTTTGCACAACTTCGCCTGCTGCAATCTGGTTTGCGACGCTGTCGGGAAGTAATCTTATCATTCGTATATTTCAGTTTTCGGATATTCCATTCTGTCCCGACCGTCGTATTCGGCAGGGAACAGATAGGGGAATATTTTCATTATAAATACAAGCATTACAGCCAGCAAAACAACGGTAACAACAAACATCAGCGATCGCACTCTGTTCAGTCCTGTTTTCGGTTTCGACTTTCGCGTCCTTGCGATTTCTCTTCTTAGACTGTTTCTCAAATCAGGAACATACGTTTTGCCGTCCGCAGTTTTATCAGCCAGCCCCAGCTCTTCTCTGACACGTTTTTCTCTTGCCTCGCGGTCTTCCTTTTCCGGATCCCAAATTCTGGGTTTGTAGTTAAACTTTTTATGTTCAGGCACGGTAAACATTGAAAATCTTATAGCCATAATCTGTTTTTTTATTAATGTCGGTTATTTTATTTCGACTGGCAAAGATAACGATTTTTTTCAAAAAAAACGGCAAATCCTATATAAACGCATATATATCAGCCCTGTACTGTCCGCAGCATGTGGTTAATTTATACTCTGCACTGAATGGTTTTATTCATTGTTTACGCTTGTGTAAATATAATCACACAAAGATATATGTGCAGCGCCACCGTACTCCATTGTTTTTATAAATAATGCGAATCACGTTATTTTAGCCCGAATGGGCTAAATTTTCATAACTGCATACAAGCGAAGCGCGGTATGCGGTAGCACAATCGTTCTCATCATTGCCTGAAAGGCAAAACTGTAATTCTATTGCGATAGAGTTCTGCCTTTCAGTCAGTCTGTTGTTGTCGTTTTTAACCGCAGGCAACGCTATCGCTCGCCTGCGGTTATGAAAATTTTGTTCCTGCGGGACATTTTAACTACTGATTTGCATAACTGTTTATTAGATAAACGGTGTAGGTCTGCCTTCAAACATATAGTTTATATTTTTATTTCTTTCGCCAATTTTTTTTGCAGGGATACCAATATTTATAGAAAAAGGTTCAATATCTTTTGTTACAATTGCGCCAGCTCCAATAACAGCGCCTTCCCCTATTGTACAGCCGGGTAAAACTATAACCCTTGGTCCCAGCCATGCTCTGTCGCCGATTGTTATTTTCTTTTTTTTAGGAGATTCACAGCTAAAATCAATATTGTTGTGGTTATGTTGTTCCGTCCATAGCCATACGCCATGACTAAAATT
>JAIROW010000219.1 GCA_031257315.1 Prevotellaceae bacterium | reverse complement strand
GGGTCGATCTCGCAAAAATGCTTGCCATTTCAAATATCTATCTGGGAAACAGCGATAAAGCCGTTTATTATATTCAGCAGTGTCAAAATTTGGAAGCATCGCGGTTCAAGAAAAATCTTCAGGTAAAAACAGTCGAAATTGGAACAAAATACGAAACTGAAACCGAAAAAATTAAAATCACTTCGCTTAAAACGGAAAAACGACTGTATTTGTGGATTGTCATAATCAGCATTGCCGCAGCGGCGCTTACGTCTGTATTGCTGTATTTAAGAAAAAAACATAAAAAACAGATTGAAAATGCGCAGTCGGTACTGAAAAATGAAACTGCCATGCGGGAGCGTCTCGCAGATAAACTAAAAGATGAAACTGTTCAGCGTGAGTATATTGCAAATAAACTAAAAGATGAAACTGTCAAGCGGGTGCGTCTCTTTGAATTTTCGCAACTGGTACTGAAAGATGAAACTGTTGAGCGGGTGCGTCTCTCTCGCAAACTTAACGACGATATTGGTAATAGACTGACAGTTATAAAATTAAATCTTACAAATACAAACAGTCATGCAATGGTTGAAAATTCATTTACAAACAGTTTCGATACAACTCTGAAACTGCTTGACGAGTCAATTGACGAACTGTGGCGCGTGTCGAGCAACATAATGCCAGATTTGAGTGCAGGGTTGAAAACTCCCCTCGAAGATCTGTGTATGGGCATACCGGAAGTTAAATTCTGGTTTTTCGGAGACGATTCACATCTGGATAACAATCTCAGAATTATAATATTCCGATGCGTAAGCGAATTGATAACCTGCGGTCTGAAAAATGCCCATAAAACCGACCTGAAAATTCAACTGTCTGTTGACAAAGAGTTTGTATTGCTATCGGCGCAGAGCGGCGGGTACAGCTCTGAAAATCTTACTGAAAGTGAAGAATTAAAAGATATACTGAAAAGAATTGTGATTTACAATGGAGAACTGAACGTTTATTCGTCAGAAATTGAAGATGCAAAAACTGAACCGGAAACAGAAATAACTATAACAATTGAACAGCTATGACAAAAATACACATCACAGCCCAGAAAATGCTGGCAGAAGGACTTAAAACGTTAACAGTTAACAGGTCGGAAGAAATTGAAATTGTCGGAACGTCAACCTCGTTTGCCGAATGTCTGGATAATATTAAAAGAAATATAATTGAAGGTAAAATGCCGGACGTTCTTCTGTTTGACGTAATTTTACCGGACGGCAACGGTATTGAGTGTTCTCTGAAAATTAAAAAAATATATCATGAATTACAGGCGGCAAAAGTATTGATAATAAGTAATGTGTATTTATCAAACTGTCCAGAAGGCGCTGACGGCGATATTACTAAAAACCGTTCGGTTGACGAGCTTATAAAGGCTATAAAAATTGTAGCAGAAGGAAATACGTATCATGATGCTGAACCGGCAAATGATGATATTCTTCATATCAAAGTACACATTGCAGACAACCAGCTGGTGGCAGACGGACTTAAATTGCTGATTGATAACAGATATGGAATTACTGTTACAGGAACTTCAAACACAGTTGCCGACTGTAAAGCAAAGATTGCTCTTGAACAGCCTGACATTCTGTTGATTGAAGCACATTTACCCGACGGCAACGGTATTGATTTTTGCAGAGAAATTAAAGCACAATACCCTGATTTAAAGACTGTTGTAAACACTATGTCCAAGACTTGTACATCTGCCCGCATGGCGAGAGTAAGCAATGTCAATGGCTATATTCTTAAAAATTCACTTACAGAAACAATAACAGCAATTCAGACAGTTATGAACAATAGACTGTATTTTTGTCCGGAAATCCAGGAATTTATGAACAGAATGAATATTGAGGACAGAATATGGTTTCCTCTGCACGAAAGAAAAGTAATTAAGGGAATTGTTGCCGGTTATACAAATGAAGAAATTGCAGTCAGAATTGGACTCTCAACAGCTACGGTGAAAAAATACCGGAAAGATATTATAGATAAAAGTGGAGTTACAAATGCTGCCGCTTTGGTTGCAAAAATTATGACAGAATACAGGGAAGATTTCCTTGACGGCGTGTAAATCTTTAAATTTATGTCTTGAACCGTGATTTTAACGGGATTTGGCAGGAATTTATATTTATTGTACAAAAAGGCACGCAGATTATGCGGATTTTCACAGATAATTTTTACGCCTTAATTTATAATACGCTGATTGTAAGCAATGTAAAAATCAATGATTGTCTGTAAAATCTGTGTTATCTGTTTGCTGAAAGGTTTTGTGGAACTGTCTTTACCTCCATTCAGATTGCTCAAAACAAGTATTTCAGGCATCAATTTTAACATTGTAACAAGATGAAAATCAGGCAATTAACATAAATTAACATAATTAACATAAATTATTCTATTATTAAATAGAATCACTATATTTTTGTAAAAAATTTTATTAATTTATTTTAATATTTTTAGTTAATTTATTATGAAAAATAAAAGTTTGTTTTATTATTTAAAGAGTTTTGTTTTTACTATTGTTGCGAGTAGTTTATTAGTCGCATGTACAGAAAATTTTCAGGACGATGTTAACCCCGCTTCTTCTTCTGTGTTTTAAATACGTAAATTTATATAAAATGAAATTAATATCTTTATTGTTAAATTTAATATTTGTTGTATTGATTTTTGTTTTGGCAACAAATTGCAGTAAAAAACCAACAGAAAAACAATTACTGACTGTTGACAGGGTTGAAATGATTTTCTCCAAACAGGGCGAGAACTCAGACTTTTATATTTCATGCAATGGCGAATGGGGTATAACAGCCGACAGTATAAAAATTGCTATGGGAGCTAATGAGGCTGAGGTTCTGGATTTTACAGTTACTCCATATTATGGTAAGGGGAACGCCAAAGTATCTGTAATATTGAGAAATGAAATTGTCGAAAATTACGATGTTGATTTAAAAATAATCGGAAAAGACAATCAGGCTACCGTTAGATTAAAAGCCATAGCAGGTCAAACATCAGAACAATGAGCGTAAAAATAACCTGTTCTGTTGTATTTTTATGTTTTGCAGCATCGTTATATGCCCGTAAACACACAGTCAGCGGGTATATATACGATGCGCAAACAAAGGAGACGCTTGTTGGTGGCAATGTTTATGAATCCGGAAGCGAAAAAGGCTGTTTTTCAAATCAATACGGTTTTTTCAGCCTGTTGCTGCCAGAGGGAAAGAGAACACTGAACTGTTCTTTTCTTGGCTATGAAGATATGACGTTAGAAATTGATTTGCAGAAAGATACAATTATTAAAATTCACCTGTCTCAGACATCGACAGAATTGAACGAAATAGTTGTTCTTGGTAATAAGAAGCTGAAGGACATGCGGCTGGGAATGGTTGAAGTATCTGTACAGCAGATAAAAAACATGCCTGCTCTGCTCGGCGAAACCGACCTGATGAAATCGTTGCAGTTTGTACCCGGCGTACAAAACACTTCCGAAGGAAAGAGCGACATATCTGTACGTGGCGGCAGTCCCGACCAGAATTTAATCCTGCTGGACGGCGTTCCTGTTTATAACCCCAGTCATGTATTCGGTTTTCTTTCGGTATTTAACACCGATGCGCTGAAAAACGTAACTCTTTATAAATCAAGTTTTCCAGCACGGTTTGGCGGACGGCTTTCGTCTGTTGTGGATATTACGACCAAAGACGGCAACAGGGAAAGATTTTCCGGTTCGGCAGCCATTGGTTTACCCACGCTCAAATTCAACATTGAGGGACCAATTCTAAAAGACAGGTCTTCATTTATTTTCTCTGCCCGAAGAACCTATCTCGACCTGTTGACTGGCATTTTTATTGATGGCGGCGACAATAGCAGCGCCAGTTTTTCGTTTTACGACCTCAACGCAAAAATTCATCACAGAATCAGCGACAGAACTTTTGTGTCTCTGAGCGCTTACAGTGGTAACGATAAACTGTATCAAAAAACGGGAGAAATAGAAGATATTGAAATGGGACACGAAGTATCAACCGAGAAGAGAAGTTGGGGCAATACCATTGTTTCCGGAAAATTGAGCGGATTGATTTCCCCCGTTCTTTTTTTCAAAACAGCGCTTACTTTCAATCAATACCGCTATAAAAGCATTACCGATGATGAATATGCAAGCCGCGAAGGTTTTACTGATATACGGAAAATGTCCCGAAATTTTTTGTTTTCTTCAGGCATAAAAGATTATACAGTTTCCGGCGATTTTGAATATTTCCCCGCGTCCGACCATAATGTGAAATTCGGAACAGCAGTCATTTTCCATGATTTTAACCCCGAAGTAATATCATTGACGTCCATAGGCGATACTGTAACCGTAGCCGACAATGCCCCGAAACATACGTTTGCAAAAGAATTTGCGCTTTTTGCAGAGGACGACTGGGATATTTCAAGAAAAATCCGGTTAAATGCAGGCTTGCGATTTTCGATGTTCAATGTTGACAGCAAAACATACGCCGTCATAGACCCGCGTCTGTCGCTGCGTTTTCTTGTGGCGGACAAACTGTCGTTACAGGCATGCTATTCGCTTGTGCAGCAGTATGTTCACCTGCTTTCGAGCAATTCCGTAATTCTGCAAACCGACCTGTGGGTACCGGTAACGGGAAAAATAAAACCCATGCAGTCGAGTCAGTATTCGGTAGGTGTATTTTATGAACTGTCGAAACCTGTATTTTTTTTCGATTGAAGCCTATTTCAAGGATATGCAGAACGTAATCGAATATAAGGACGGTATCAGCTACACCGGCGTTTCGGCAGGCTGGGAAAACAAAATTGAAGCGGGAACGGGAATGGCTTACGGCGTGGAAGTTTCGGCAGAAAAACGGGAAGGACAAATTACAGGAACAGTGTCATATACCCTGTCGAAATCGGAACGCAAATTTGACGAAATCAATTTTGGAGAATGGTTTCCCGCAAAATACGACCGGCGACACATGATAAATTTACTGATAAACTGCAAACTGAACAGTAAATTTGATATTACAGCCGTCTGGACATATCATTCTGGCAACAGGATAACGCTGCCAACGATGACTTATGTCTCTCCGGACGTTCCCGACACTCAGGGCGGACATATCGAAAATCTGATGGAATTAGACCACAGAAATAATTATCAGATGACGGATTATCACCGGCTGGATTTGGTAGTAAACTATACATTCAGAAAAAAAGAAAACCGTTACTGCCTGCTTAATTTGAGCATTTATAACGTCTATAACCGAATGAATCCCTACAAGTTAATTGTAGAAAGCGAAATGCGCAAAAGTCCGACAAATGAAAGCATATATACTCATAAACTGAAACAGATTACACTGTTTCCAATAATTCCTTCACTGTCATTTATTTATCATTTTTAAAATCATGAAAAACTGTCGATATTACAGCTTACCGTTAGTTTTGGGCGCAACATTGCTGTTTGCCTGCGAAAAATACGTTGATTTTAATGGAAAAGAATTATTGCCTAAAATGGTAATCAGCGCAATTATAAATGCAAAATCGGATACGGGTACAATAAAAATATCCGAAAGCGTTTTTGACTATTCCAGCCAAAAATCCGTCGCCGTCGAAAATCCTGAAATCAATTTAAAGATCAATGGAGAATCCTGCGCTCAGCTTTGGTTTGACACGCTTATTGGCGTACATTCTTATTATAAATTTATTTCACATTTAAAAACTGGCGACAGGGTGGAATTTTCAGCGCATACTTCAAAACACGGAACGGTTAAAGGTTATGACATTGTGCCTGAGATTGTTGCTGAAATAAAAAATATTGAACCGTTGTGGTTTAAGAGAGACGGTTTTGGATATTTGCGCTTGCTTGTAACAGTCAGAGATAATCCTGATGAAAAAAATTTTTACAGAATAGTTGTACGGACAAATGCAGTATTAATAAATCCGTCAATTCAGGAGGTTGATAACAGATGGGATTTGAAAGAGGTTTTTGTTGACGACGAAATACTTTTCAACACTGCAACCGAAAAGAACGGAGAAGGAAAAACGCCTGATTATTACAGAATTTTCTCCGACGAAATGTTTCAGGGAAAAGAATATACGTTGAATATTTATATCCGTAACGATAATTTTACCGAAAACGTCAATTTTGATTATGTGCGACAAAGCGTAAAAGTAGAAATACATACGCTTTCCGAAAAACTGTATCAGAATTTACATTCGCAGGAACTGGCGTCAGGCATAACGGGCGATGTTTTTTCCGAACCGGTCAAAATTTATACCAATATGCAGGGGGGATACGGCATACTGGGAATTTATAATGTTGCAGAAAAAATAAAACCGGTGGCAGAAAAAGGCAACTGAACCGTATTAAATATAATGTTTTTTAAATCATTCAATTCTATTATTCCTCTTCAAAACGAATATTTCAGCCGGACAAAGCCCATAATGAAACGCATATTTCCGACAGCCGAATTTTCAGCTGTTGCGAAATATTGTGCAATGAACGACATGTCAAGGTTTTCGACGAGTGAATAATCCAGCGTCAAGCCTGCATAAAAGGAGTTGACGTCCACAAAATACATGCCCGACAGGGCAAGGTTAAGTCGCGGAGTAACGGGACGGGCAACCTGCGCAAACACGTTCCAGTCGCATACGGACAGTTTTTTAGCCGAAAGCGGAGCGGAATACAGCGCTGTCAAACCTTCCGACGAATTGCCGGAATTGTTGTACAGCGCTTCTGCCTGCAACATCAGCGAACCGGACAGCATACAGTCAACGCCAACCGATACGGCGACTGTACCGGCTGTGTCGGCAAAACTGCCGATGGGGTGAAAGTATGAAAATTCGCCGCGAAAGTTCAATCCGCCGAAATCACCCGTCCATGCGCCGCCCAAAATAACGTCCGATTCTGTTTGCTCGCCGGCAATAATCTGATAGTCGAAATTGCGCCAGTTCCAGTGATGAAGCAGCGCCGCCGTCGTTTTACCGGCATGATTTACCGATACTGCCAGTTCCGACGACGCTGTTTCGCTGTGATAATATGTGCTGCGAAGAGCGTCGCAGCCGGGGCGTTCGGGATAGTCGAAATCAAAAAACGAATATGTATTGAAAATGTCGTTGGGGTTCCATACCAGCGTTTGCCCCCAGTTTATGCGCTGGCGACCGAGCCGGATTTGCCATTTGTCCTTCTCGAAAGTAACGTGCAGTCGGTCGAAAGATGTATTCAGCAGCAGACGGTTTGCATTTCTGTCTGCCGAAAAAATGTTCCACGTCAAATCAGCCCAGCCTTTGTCGGCGTTCATTTCGGCAGGGTCAAGCATGTCGCCGCTGCCCGCGAGGAGACGGTTGCGCATACCCGTTTCTATCGAAATATTTTTTGCAAATCGCCACGAAAAATTCAGCCGGTTGTGCAGCGAATTTTGCCACCACGTATTCGACTGATTCTGTTTCATGTAAATAACAGACGGCATGTCGCTCGCATATCCGTTCAATTCCTGCGCATAAAGTCCGCCAGAACAGGATATAAATATCACAGTGCAGAGTATGGATATTGGAGAGCAAAGCGATTTTGCAGACTCGGAGGCGGCTATCGAAGAAACCGCATGAACAGATGTTGTCTTAATCATAATATTTCGTATTAAAATAGATGTTTTAAGCCCGCAAAGTTAATGGTTTTATCTTACAGTGCAAGCACGACGTATCGTTTGGGCGCGATTTATCGCGTCCAAACAAACAGTTTTATCTTACAGTGCGAGCAAGAATCGAAAATAAAAAGTCTCAAATTTATTTCAGCATTACATAAACTGTCGCCGAACTCTGATATGACATTAGCAGTTACTGTTTTTGGAAATTCAATTTTTTTGTATAATTTTGTATCGGTTTTATTTTTTAAAACGGTTTGGAGTACAGAATATTAATGATATTTTTTTATTAAATAACAGTATTAGAAATTAGAAAAAAGATGAGAAAAGTTTTTTGTGCAATAAGTATTATTGCCGTTTTACTGTCGGGTTTGAGTTCATGCAAATCCAAAAACAAGCCAAAAGCGCAGAACAGTCAGGTTACAGAAACCTCTCAGGTTGCAGAAACTTCCGATACAGGAAAACCTGCCGAAAGCGCTGAGAGCGAAGTTCCTGAAGCTGTCGATGCAGCTCACAATTCGAGAAACAGCCTTGACTGGAACGGCGTTTACACCGGAACTGTTCCCTGTGCTGACTGTCCGGGTATTAACGTTATGATTACTCTGAATCTTGACGAAACCTATCAGATTAGCTATCAGTATATCGACAGGGATAAAACTCCGATTGTAGTTTCAGGAAAGTTTAAATGGGATAAGTCGGGAGGCTCTGTTACGCTCGACTGCAAGGATTATCCTTCTCGTTACATGGTGGGCGAAAACATGCTGTTTCAGCTGGATATGGAAGGTAAAATGATTACCGGCGAACATGCTGACAAGTATGTTTTAACGAAAAAATTTGAATAAGGATTTGTTCTTGTAGAATTTTGCGAAAAACAGGAAGAGACTGTTCTGAAAAGGCAGTCTCTTTTGTTTTTCAGCAAATTACTCGGAACTCCTTTTCCTGCAAAATCTGAAAAACAAATAATCCACCCGACCGAAAAGCATAAACTGCGGTTTGAGAATCTGAAACGGACGCTTTTAAATCGAGACAGTTTTCTTTAATCAACTTGCACAAACCGATTATTCGCGCTACATTTGCCGATTAATTAAAAACAGATTATAGTAAAATGAACAGAATTTTATTTATACTTTTTGCAGCGACGGCTTTATTTGCGTCCTGCGGGCAGCGGCAACAGTTGTCTGATAACGATTTTGCCGACTATGTTAACCCTTTTACCGGCGCCGACCTGACGGGACATACCTATCCGGGCGCAATCACGCCTTTTGGAATGGTGCAGGTCAGTCCCGATACCAAAATCGACGGCTGGGAAGGCTGTTCGGGCTATCATTATATGGATACGCTCGTTTACGGGTTCAGTCATACGCACCTTAACGGAACGGGGTGCGCAGATTATAACGACGTGCTGCTGATGCCTTTTGCGGGTAAGGCGTCGGTTATTAATTCCGAATACAGAAGCGCCTTTTCGCACGACAACGAAACTGCCGCGCCCGGTTATTACTCTGTCCTGCTGCACAACAGCAATATTCGCGTAGAGCTGACCGCCGCGCGACGGCTTGGCGTACAGAAATACACATTCCCCGATAACGGCGAAGCAAGAGGCGTAATTGTTGACCTCAAACATCGCGACCGCGTGCTTGCAAGCAGCATCAGGTACGATGCGCAAAACGGTATGCTCGTCGGTATTCGCAACTCGTCCGCATGGAGCGGAAATCAGCAGCTCGCCTATGCCATTGCCTTCTCGCAGCCGATAGCTTCTGTCGATTTCTATAAAAACGACAGTCTGATTGTCGATGCGGAATTTAACCGCGAACCGTCTTTCAGCGGAACTAATCTGAAAGCCGTCGTCCGGTTTGCGTCCGGCGTGAAAGACGTGGTTGTGAAAACGGCAATATCTGCCAATACAAAAGACGACGGCGCGGCGCTGAAAAACCTCCGCGAGTATGACGACTACGGCTTCGACTTTGAACTGTTCAAAAATCGGGCGCGTGAGGAATGGAACAGCGAACTTGGCAAAATTGCTGTCGAAACGCGCGACGTCGAAAAGAAAAAAATATTCTATACCGCGCTTTATCATGCCTTTACCTCGCCCTATCTGTTTACCGATGCGGACGGAACGTATCTCGGCATGGACTACGAAATGCACAGCGCCGAAAACGGACACGAAGTCTATACCGTCTTTTCGCTCTGGGACACGTACCGCGCATTGCACCCGTTGCTTAACATTATCGACCGCAAACGCTCTGGCGACTTTCTTTATACCTTTATGAAACATTACGAACAGGGCGGCTCGTTGCCCGTCTGGGAACTGGCGGCTTGGGAAACAAACTGCATGATTGGCTATCATTCCGTCCCTGTCATCTACGACGCTTTTGTTAAGGGAATGGCAGACTATGACCATAAAAAGATGCTCGAAGCGATGGTACACAGCGCAAAAAAGGCACGGCGCGGATTGCCCGAATTTGAACGCTACGGTTTTATTCCTGCCGACTTGGAACCCGAAAGCGTATCCAAAACTCTTGAATATGCCTACGACGACTGGTGCATCGCGCAGTTTGCAAAAGCCACAGGCAATGACTCCGTTTACCGTGAATTTAACGACCGTTGCCAGTATTATAAGAATATATTAGACGCCGACGGCTTTATGCACGCCAAAATTAACGGCTCGTTTGTCGAACCGTTCGACCCGCGCGAGGTCAACAGCACGCTTACCGAAGCAAACTCATGGCAATATTCGACCTACGTGCCGCACGACGCGGATACATACATCGCCCTGCTTGGAGGCGACGGCGTAGCAGAGCGGCATTTCGACTCGCTCTTCCATTCGACTTCCGAACTGACCGGACGGCAGCAAAACGACATCACCGGTTTGATAGGACAGTATGCGCACGGAAACGAACCGAGCCACCATGCCGCATACTGGTACAGCTTTGTCGGCAAACAATGGAAATCTGCCGAAATTGTCCGTAAGATTATGGCTGAATTTTATACCTCCAAGCCCGACGGACTGTGCGGCAACGAAGACTGCGGACAGATGTCGGCATGGTATATTTTTAATGCAATGGGATTGTATCCCTTCTGCCCCGGTGCAAACCAGTATCTTATAGGCTCGCCGATTTTCGACAGAATAACCGTACAGCTCGAAAACGGCAAACAGTTTACCGTCAGCTGTAAAAATCAGAGCGACAAAAATATTTATGTCCAGTCGGTAAAACTGAACGGACAACCATACAGTAAATCATACATCGTTTACGACGATTTGAAAGATGGCGGCGAACTCTCCCTTGTAATGGGCGACAAGCCGAATCTCGACTTCGGAAAGGCTGCCGAAAACCGTCCGCACACAAAAACCGAGCCGACCATTACAACCGTCCCGATACTGTCCGCGCCGCTAAAAACATTTTCCGATAAAATGACGCTCTCAATGACGGCATATCAGCCCGCTCAGACCGACGGCGGCAATTATCCGTTCCCCGCCCAAACCGACGCAATTTATTACACGCTCGACGGCAGCGTTCCAACAAACGCATCGACGCGATATGTCGAGCCGCTGCAACTGACCTCCGACACGCGGATTAATGTTGTGGCATACAACGACCGAACCGGTTACAGCAAAGTCGTTTCCGCCGTATATGGCAAATATGTAAAGGATAAAGATATTGTAAGTCAGACGCCCCGCAATCCCGTTTACGACAGCGGCGACGAGGCGCTGATTGACGGTCTTCGCGGTTCGCGGCTTTACACCGTCGGCAACTGGAACGGCTATGAAGGCAAAGACGTCGAAGTCGTTCTCGACCTTCGCAAAAAGAAAAGCATCAGCGAAGCCGGAGCCGGATTTCTGCAAAACGTCGGCGCATGGATTATATTCCCCGCTTCCGTAACGTTTGAAATCTCCGACGATAACGTACAATACAGTCTCTACGGTACTGTACAGTCGCCCGTCGCCCTGTCGCCAGACGCGCCGTCGAAAATATTCGATTACACGATAAAGAAACCTGCAACGGCTCGTTATCTGAAAATGTCCGTCAAAAGCATCGGCAAACTTCCCGACTGGCACGCCGGCGCCGGCAACAGCTCGCATATCTTTATGGACGAGGTCTTTGTGAGGTGAGATGATGAAATAGACGACATGTAACAGTTCAATATTAAAAAATGAGGCTGTCCCAAAAGGCGTTCTGCATTATCTGCGTGCTGAAAATCTTTTTTGGACAGCCTTGTTTTAAAAAACCATTAATCTTTTTCCAAAAAAGGGTTAATCTTTTTCCAAAAAAGGGTTAACCCTTTTACTCAAAAGGGTTAACCCTTTTACCCAAAAGGGTTAACCCTTTTTACACAAACCATTAACCCCTTTATAATGAGGCTTTTTTACCGGTGGGAAAAACCTGTTTCATCAAGCCATGTCTGAACACCCTGCCTTTTAGCCCGAATGGGGCTCACCATCAAAACCCTGTGTTAAGCATAAATGTTAGCGAGTCTAAAAAGGAAGAATTTGATATCTGTAATTCCTCTTAAAGAAGCTCTGAACGCCTTTATTTTAGCATTGAAAGAT
>JAIROW010000261.1 GCA_031257315.1 Prevotellaceae bacterium | reverse complement strand
ATCTTTCAATGCTAAAATAAAGGCGTTCAGAGCTTCTTTAAGAGGAATTACAGATATCAAATTCTTCCTTTTTAGACTCGCTAACATTTATGCTTAACACAGGGTTTTGATGGTGAGCCAATTAAATTTACATAAACTCTAATATATATCTATTGCAGATTTATGCACTATAAAATGAAAACCACCCCGAAACATTTTATCTGTATCGGGTGTTGGAAACAGCAAAAAAAACATGATTATTTTGCTCCCCAGCAAGGACTTGAACCTTGGACCCCATGATTAACAGTCATGTGCTCTAACCAACTGAGCTACTGAGGAGTTTTTTGTTGCAGTTCCGAACGCTTTTGTTTCTGAATTGCGGGTGCAAAGGTATGGAAAAAGTTTTAATTGGAAAAATAAATTTGTCTTTTTTTGGAAAATTTTTTTGGAAAAAATTCCAGTTTGCACAGTATCAACGATTTACCGGCTTATTTTTTTTCATTCAAAACTCTCCTTTCAAAGCCTTTGCCATTCTCGAAACAAAAACAAAATCTTCAAGTTCCCTGTTATCTGAGTGAAGTATGTCGTTTTTGTCGCCTTCCCACCATTTGCTTCCTCCGTGTATAAAAATGATATTGTCGCCAATTTCCATTACCGAGTTCATGTCGTGAGTGTTGATTATTGTGGTTATCTGATATTCTTCGGTGATTTCTTTTATCAGACTGTCAATAATAATCGATGTTCCGGGGTCTAACCCCGAATTTGGCTCGTCGCAAAACAGATATTCGGGATTAAGGGCAATGGCTCTGGCAATAGCAACCCGCTTTTGCATTCCTCCGCTTATTTCCGACGGGTATAAGTTATTAGAGTTCAGTATATTTACTCTTTTGAGACAGAAATTTGCGCGTTCGATACGTTCTTCCCTGTTCATCTGCGTAAACATTTCCAGAGGAAAAAGCACGTTCTGTATAACTGTTGCAAAGTCGAACAGTGCGCTGCTTTGAAATAACATGCCAATTTTTTTGCGCAATTTCTTTTTATTGTTGAAATCGAGAGTGTCAAAACGCATGTCGCCGTAATGAATTTCGCCAGAGTCGATTTCGTGCAGCCCGACAATTGATTTCAGCAGAACTGTTTTTCCCGAACCGCTGCGTCCTATTATCAGATTGGTTTTTCCTTGTCTGAAAACAGTTGATATATTGTTGAGTACATGTTTGCTGCCAAACGATTTTGATAAATTTTTTACTTCTATCATTGAATATGTTTTTTTGTTGCCTGTATCGAATCTTCTATCAGATAATCAAGTACTTCGGAAACCCCGTATCCTGCGTGTACAATCTGTTTCGGAACGATGCTTGCCTCGCTCATTCCCGGTACCGTATTGATTTCCAGAAAATACAGTTCTCCGCTGGAATAAATGTAGTCTATCCGTACAAGTCCGCGACAGCCTAAACGCATTGATATTTTTTTTGTCATAGCTTTTATGCGCTGCGATAAATCTTCGCTAATTGGCGCGGGTGTAATTTCTTCGGATTTGCCTTCGTATTTTGCCTGATAGTCAAAAAAATCAGTTTTACTCACAATCTGAGTAACGGGAAATTCAATTATTCTGTTTTCGCTTATAAAAATTCCGTGCGAAAATTCGTTTCCCTGAACAAAGGCTTCTATAATTACGTCGCAGTCTTCGCGCCGCGCCTCGTCAACAGCCTGTTGCAGTTTGTCGGGAGAAGCGACTTTGTTAGCGCCGAAACTGCTGCCTCCTGCGTTTGGTTTTACAAACATCGGATAATCAATGATTTTTTCAATCTCAGCCTGATTGAACGTGTCGCCGGCTTTCAGCAGAAAATCTTTTGCAAGACCTACTCCCGCATCGCGCAGACAGCATTTGCAGGAATATTTGTTGAATGTAAGCGCCGAAACAAAGCTGCTGCATGTAGTGTATGGAATATCAAGCATTTCGAAATACGCTTGAAGCAAACCGTTTTCACCCGGAGTTCCATGAATTATTATAAATGCGCAGTTGAAAACCGTTTTTTTTCCGTCGGCATCAAAACCGAAACAGTTTTTATCGACGGATATATGCCTGCCGTCGATTTCGACATTCCATTCGCTGCCGTTTACGCCGATTCTGTAAACATTGTATTTCTCTGAATCAAGGTATTTTACAATTGTTCTGGAACTGTGTTCCGAAATTATTTTTTCCGAAGAATCGCCGCCAAAAAGAACTGCGATATTTAATTTTTTATTCATACTGTAAATCTGTTATTATTCTCTGTTACAACAAAATCGGCAATAGCGACCGCCACTGCCGCCTCAACAATCACGGGAACCCGCAGCGCAATGCAGACGTCATGCCGTCCTTCAGCTTTGAATATTTCAATCTGTTGAGTTTCAAAGTTAAACGTTGACTGTTCTTTGCCAATGCTTGCGGTAGGTTTAACGGCGACATTTAACGTAATATCGTTGCCGTTAGATATTCCTCCGTTAATTCCTCCGGCGTTGTTTGTCAGCGTTTTTCCCGACGTTGAAATGAAAACGTCGTTGTGTTCGCTGCCTTTCATTCCGGCGGCGGCAAATCCAGCTCCAAATTCAACGCCTTTTACGCCGGGAATGGAAAACAGAACGTGAGCCATAACAGATTCGAGACCGTCGAAAAACGGGGAGCCAAGTCCGGCGGGCAAATTGCTTACGGTGCATTGTATCAGCCCGCCGACAGAATCGCGCTCTGATATTGCTTCGTCAATTTTGCCATGAATATCGCTGCTGCCGCCGACTGTCAACAGTTTTGCAAAAACGTTTGCCGGCGCTATGATTTTTTTTGCAATGACTCCCGCAACAACCAGTCCGAGAGTGATTCTGCCCGAAAAATGACCGCCGCCGCGCGGGTCGTTGAAGCCGTAAAATTTTTTATTTGCCGTAAAATCAGCATGACCGGGGCGAGGTACGGCGCTGAAATTCCGGTAATCGGCAGAACGGGTATTTTCGTTTCTGAACAGTACGGCAACGGGAGCGCCGGTAGAAAAACCGTTATAAATTCCGCTCAAAAATTCCGGTTCATCGCTTTCGAGTCTTGGGGTTGTTCCTTTTGCGCCGCTTTTCCGTCTCAGCAAATCGTCGCTGAAATCGTTGGCAGACAGGGGAATACCTGCCGGACAGCCGTCGATGCAGACCCCCAAGCCGTTACCGTGCGATTCGCCGAATATATGTACTCTAAAAAATCGTCCGAATGAGTTCATTTTTATCAAATTTCGGCGCAAAGATACATGATTTTATCCAATTCCAAACCTGTCCATGATTTTTATGCCGGTCTTTAACCATAATTTTAAACGGATTTATCAGAATTAAAAACCGCAAAATTGAACTGTTAAAAAATATTGCCATTGCAGAACAGACAGCTGAGCGTCCATGCAAAATATTACAGTCGAGACAGTTATCCGTATTCATGCAGCTGTCGATTTTCGATTTTAATTATTTTTATCTAACTTTGCGCCCTTTTAAGATACAATTTATATGAGCAAGGACAATCTTCTGGACAAACTTAAAAGAATAAAATTACACTTTGAAGAAATAGGGCGACAGATAACAGATTCTGAAATTATTGCAGATATGAAAAAATTTGTCGCATTAAACAAAGAGTATCGAGAACTCGAACCGATAGTGGAAGCATCTGCCGAATATGAAAATATTCTCGGAAATATCGAATCGACAAAAGAAATCCTGACGACGGAAAAAGATGTGGAAATGCTTGAGCTGGCAAAATCGGAACTTGATAAATTGATGTCCGAACTTCCTGTAATTGAAGATAAAATAAAACTTTTACTGATTCCTTCCGATCCTCAGGACAGCAAAAATGCAATTCTTGAAATCCGTGCAGGCACAGGCGGCGACGAAGCCTCGATTTTTGCGGGCGATTTGTTTCGCATGTATCTGAGATATACGGAAAAACGCGGCTGGAAAATGGAAATCACAAGCCATTCGGACGGCGTTATCGGCGGATTTAAAGAAATAATAATGAAAGTGTCGGGACAGGGAGTTTACGGCATTTTAAAATACGAATCGGGAGTGCATCGCGTACAGCGGGTGCCACAAACCGAAACAATGGGACGAATCCATACTTCGGCAGCTACGGTCGCAGTGCTTCCCGAAGCCGACGAGTTTGATGTTGAACTGAATATGAATGATATTCGAAAAGATGTTTTTTGCTCGTCAGGACCCGGCGGGCAGTCGGTAAATACCACATATTCAGCAATTAGGCTGACGCATATTCCGACCGGAACGGTAGTTCAGTGTCAGGACGAAAAATCGCAGATAAAAAATTATGAAAAAGCATTGAACGAACTCCGTACAAGAATATACGACATCGAATATCAAAAACATTTGAACGAAATTGCCGGCAAACGAAAAACAATGGTTTCTACCGGCGACCGTTCCGCAAAAATCAGAACATATAATTATCCGCAAAGCAGAGTTACCGACCACAGAATTAACTATACAATGTATAATTTACCTGCTTTTATCGGAGGCGATATACAGGAATGTCTGGATTTGTTGCAGGTTGCCGAAAACGCCGAGCAGTTGAAAGAATCTGAAACCTGATATGTTAATGATTTCCAGCCTGAAAATTGAACAGGCAGGAAAATGTGAAAATTCAGGGTTGTTTTTACAAATTTCCGTTACAAATTGTTGCAGATACGCACGGCACAGACGCCAGCTGCGCCTCTTTACAGCGATATTTTGAATCGGAATCCGTTTAACGGGAACTTTTGGCTGCCTGTATCATGCTCATGTACAGGTATTTAATTGCCATTTAATAAAAAACAACACTATTTAATATCGGTTAATGTAATTAATATATTAACTTTGTAGCGAAAATATCTGAATATAAAACAAAATAAAACGGTATGAAAACTTTTTTGATTTTTATTTTTACGTTTACACTGTTTTCGCCGCATATTTATGCGCAAAATAATGAGAAAACAGAATGTGAGGAAATCATTCAGGCAATAAAAACAGCCGACATCGAAAAACTGTCTCCAAACTTTGCCGATATGATTGAATGTGACATGTTCGGCAAAAGCAATATCAACAGCAAAGCCCAGACGGTACAGATTGTAAAGGATTTTTTTGAGCAGAATAAACCTAAACAGTTTCAGGTAAATCATAAGGGAGTGAAAGGGCAAACAAAATTCATGATAGGCACTTACACAAATGTTACCGGAAAAAAATACCGGATTTCATGGACAGTAAAACAGGATTTGATTATACAGCTAAGAGTCGAAAACAGCGTATAGATTTAGATGAAAACAGCCAGAAAATATCTGATAAAAATATCTGTGTGTCTGGGCTTTACAGCCTTATCTGCTTCGTGCGACGACACAGTCGGGAAACAGCCGCTAACTGTCGATAAAAACAGACTTGTCAACATAAATAAATATATGGTTGATAAGGATTTTGATATTATCAGACATTTTATAATGCGTAAATCGTGGCAAATGTCATTTTCCGACAAAGGATATTACTACGAAATTATTAACGCGGGAAATAACCCCAAAGCAAAATCGCATGACGAAATCGTTTGCAGCTACGTTTTAAGTCTGCTCGACGGAACAATATGCTACCAGAAACACAATCAAACATTTATTGTTGACCGGAGCGATGAAATTTCGGGACTGCACGACGCTGTGAAACTTCTCGGAGCAGGAGACAGAGCGCGATTTATATTCCCGTCGCATCTCGCATACGGTTTGCAGGGCGATTTCAATAAAATACCGCCGCGCTCTATTCTTATATGCTCAATTCAGATATTGACAGTCAAATAAAAACAGAATACCGCAACCTGATATTTTTATACAATGCACTTTTTTACAGACTGTTATTCCGCATTTTCAAAAATATTTATTGCAATTCAAAATTTTATTGTAATTTTGCGGTTTTAAAATTTAGAATGAATTTTGTAAAAACAACGTAAATGGCAACATTAGAAACGCTAAGAACAAAAGCAGGAGTATTTATATCGATACTGATAGGTTTGGCACTGCTCGCATTTATTGTAAATGCTGACACTCTTGCAACTGCAAGAGCAATTTTTTCACCTCGCGACGAGGTCGGACTAATTGCAGGGGATAAAATAGGTTACGAAGAGTTTAATGCTCTGTTGACCTATAACACAAACATGTATCAGCTGACCTACAATTTAATGACAAATCAGGAAGCGAAAATGACCGAAGAAGTTAACGAAAACCTGAGAAACAGCACATGGGACGAATTAATACGAAAACATGCCTTTGAAAAAGAGTATAGAAAAATAGGACTGTCTGTTTCCGAAGCCGAACTGTACGACCTGACTCTCGGTTCTAATGTTTCACCGCTTATAGCCAGCTATTTCGGCAATATGGACAAGGCAATGATTGCCAACTTTGTGCAGAACGCAAGCGGAGACACTAAAATATTTTGGGTTAATCTTGAAAAACAGATACTTAATCAGCAGTTAATTTCAAGATATACTCAATTAGAACAGAAAAGCCGCTATGTCAACTCGTTAGACGTAGAATCTGCGCTGGAAGGCGAAAAACAAAACATAGAGTTTTCGTATATTTTAAAAGACTACGCCTCTGTTGCCGATTCGCTGATTTCCTTTAAAGAATCGGATTTGAAAAACTATTACGACAAACACAAAGAAGAATATCAGGAAAACAGATCGCGCGACGTTGAATTTGTCGCTTTCACTGTCAAGCCTTCGGCTAACGACTACGAAAAAGTAATGAATAAAATGGAACAGCTTCAAAAACAGATGGATACAATTTCTGCAAGCAGTTTTCCACTGTTTGTAAGATCAAACTCCGACGTTCCATTCGACAAAATATACCGTAAAAAAGGAGAACTCCCCGCAAACCTTGATACTGTCGTTTTCAAAAAGAGCGCAGGTGATGTTTTGCCATACTATCAGGAAGGAGATATGTATAGCCTTTCGGGAATAGTCGAATTTAAAACGCTGCCCGATTCTGTTAAAGCTCAGCACATTCTGTTTGACCAGAAAGATTTTGGCAAAATTGACAGTATATACAATCTGCTCAAAGAAGGCGCAAATTTCGACGAATTTGCAAAACAGTATTCCACTGACGGCAGCGCAGCAGGCGGCGGAGATTTGGGCTGGTTCACTTTCGACAAAATGGTTCGACCTTTCAGCGATTCGTGCTTCTATAATCCGGTTGGAAGCGTTATGAAAGTCATTACACAGTTTGGTATTCATATAGTTAAAATTACCGGAGCAAAAGAATTTAACGAAAAAGTTCTTCTTGCAACCGTCAAGAAAAATGTGCTTCCTACAAGAGAAACGTATCAAAACTACCATGCGCAGGCAACTAAAATTGCAGCGCAAAGCAACGGCGACATAAAAAAATTCAGAGCGATTTGCGCCGAAGAAGGCGTATTGCCTTACAACGAATATAATATCGGACTGGAAAACAAGAACGTAGGACAATTCCAGAACGTTTCGGCGCTGATTCGCTGGATGTACGAAGCCGAAGAAGGCGACGTTTCGGGACTTATTGAAATCGACAATAAAAAAACTTATATTGTTGCAGCCCTGACAAATGTTAAAAATACAGGAATACAGCCTTATAAAAAGGTGAGACACAGTATATTACCAAAAGTAATCGAAGAAAAGAAAGCAGAATATTTAATTAAACTGATTAACGACGCAAAAGGTGCAAATCTGGACGAAACAGCCTCCAAACTGGGACTTACAGCTATTTCGGTTACTCCGGCTGTAAATTTCAATACTTCGTTTATTCCGACCCTGAGATTACCGGAATATAAACTTTTGGGCGCAGTAACGTCAACTCCTGTAAATCAGCTGCCCGAACCGCTGGCAGGCGAAAGCGGAGTATATATGTTTACGGTTACAAATAAATCGGAAAATGCTCAGGCTCAAACTGTTGAAGCAATAAGAACACGTTTGGAATCAGGCTATTACAGCGCTTTTACGGTTTTATATGAAAACGCCAAAATTGTTGATAACAGAAATAATTTTTATTAAATTTTGTTCATAAATTTTTATAATTTAGTGTTGATAAGCAAAAAGTCTGACGGCTTTTTGCTTTTTTAATAACAGTACCGGAAACTGCGTTATGAAAAATATTTATTTTCAATATTAAAAAATAAATACAGTTAAAAAGCATTGAAAATAAAGTTATTTTAAGAATATCAAAAATTGTTCATGATTTATGAAATATGATATAATTATTGCCGGCGGCGGTCTTGGAGGTTTGGCATGTGGCTATATTTTGTCCAAACAGGGATATAATGTCTGTATTTTGGAAAAAAACGCAGATACAGGCGGCTGCCTGCAATCATTCAGACGCGGCAAATACAGTTTCGATACAGGATTTCACTGTGTCGGCGGACTTGAAGAAGGTCAGCCGCTGTATCGCATATTTAAGTATTTCGACCTTATGAATTTGCCGTGGCGTAAAATGGACGAAAACGGTTTTGCCGAAATTGTAATCAACAGCAAATCGTACATGTTTGCCTCTGGACACGAACGTTTTGTCGAAACTTTGTCGAAAGATTTTCCTGCGCAACGCAAAAATCTTGAAAAATATGCGTCGCTGCTCAAAAATGTCGGCGACAACATATACGACAATTTTGGACCCGACACTCCAACGCTTTCAGAAAAAGCAGAAAAAGAATTTGGCGTTTCCGCCTTTCAGTTTTTGCAGCAAATCACCGACGATAATCTGCTGCGAAACGTGCTTTCAGGCGCATCGCTGACAATGGAACTGAACAGCGAAAAACTCCCGCTTTATGTCTTTGCCCAAATCAACAATTCGTTTATACAAAGCGCATGGAGACTTGCCGGAAACGGCTCGCTGATTGCCGAAAAACTTGCTGAAAACATACGGAAAACAGGCGGCACGATACTCACAAAAGCCAAAGTAACACGCTTTATCGAAACAGACGGAAAAATAACGTCGGTAGAAATTAACGGCAACGAACAGTTCTGTTCAGACTATGTGATTTCAAATATTCACCCTGCCGTAACGCTCGACCTGATAAAGGAAAGTAAATGTATCCGCAAAATATACAGAACCCGCATCGCCGCGCTGCCCGACACTTTTGGAATGTTTACCGCTCATCTGAAATTAAAAGCAGGTTCGATACCTTATTTCAACAGAAATATTTTTGTTTATGGCAATTCCGACGTATGGAAGTCGCACCGTTACGAGCCTGGCTGCGCCGACAAACCGATTCTGATAACCTGTTACATACCTCGCAGCGGAAATTTCACCGAAAACATTGATATTCTTACTCCAATGTATTTTGAAGAAGTTGCCCGCTGGTCAAATACTGCCGTCGGCAGGCGTGGAGACGACTACAAAGCCTTTAAACAGACTCAGGCTGAAAAATGTATTGCCATTGCCGAAAAACATATTGCAGGACTGCGACAAAGCATCGAACACATATACGCCAGTACTCCATTGACTTACAGAGATTATACCGGCACGCGAAACGGTTCGGCTTACGGTATTCAAAAAGATTTCGATAACCTGCTATATACAATGCTTGCGCCACAAACGCCGGTACAAAATCTCTTTCTGACTGGACAAAACCTTAATTTGCACGGAATTACAGGCGTTTCAATCACGGCGATAACAACCTGCGCTAAAATAAGTAACAGATATGTCAATATTTAAATTTTTGGTAAAATCGCATAACTTATAATTGTCTATTTGTTAATCGAAGATATGTGTCCGTTGAACGAAATATCGTCGCGCCGGTAGTCTGTTACTCTTAATATTGCGTATCCCGATTCTGAAATGAAAAGATTCATTTCAACGCCACTTTTATCTTTTGGTTTAACAGTTATATCCCAGCCGTGTTTTACCTTTTTCGCCTTGTACGAATAGTCGAAAGAGACAAACTTAATGCCAAGTTCGTCGGAGTGATACGTTGCCGTGTGCGATACGCCGAAATACGGCAAATGAACTTTCAACGTATCGCCGCTGATTGTAAGTTCATTACCGCCGCCAAGAGAAATACGATTGCCGCGCATGGGCATTGCTGAATACGCCTCAAAAACAAACGATTTTTGAACAATCAGTTTCTGTATCGAATCACTCTTGCTGTTGTTGTTTGCAAATCCTGTAAGTGAACAGATTATCATTAAAAATACCAATACATTTTTCATCGAAAACAGTGTTATTATTAAACATTATTATATCCAATATAAACAATCAGATTATATTTTTGTTCAAAATTAATATTTTTTGGAGATAATGTAAAAAAGTATGCCATGCAGAACAAAACCGTAGTTGATTCAAATCAAATTGTCGCATTGCTAAGGTACACATTTTATACCCTTTTATTTAAAGAAATCAATAACCTTATACAAAAAAACCGATATATTTTTTTTGCACTGTATTATTATAGCGATTTGGAATAAGGTAAAAACCGATAACCCATATCCGGCATTTTTACTTACCGGATATGAGACATCAGTTTTAATTTTATACATCTCTAAGTAAATCAATTGTCAATTGTCAATTAATTAATGTTGTACAATAATCTGCCGTATTTCCGGTTTGTCGTTCACGCCGTCGTAAATATGCAGATAATAAATTCCAGCAGGCAGGTC
>JAIROW010000216.1 GCA_031257315.1 Prevotellaceae bacterium | reverse complement strand
ATCTTTCTTTCTCTCTCTCTCTCTCTCTCTCTCTCTCTCTCTCTCTCTCTCTCTCTCTCTCTCTCTCTCTCTCTCTCTCTCTGGTAAAAATTAAACTGTACGTACAAACCATATTCAGGCTGTCAAAAGCGACGGCTGTTAAACTTCTTCGAGTGGTATGTTCCAAAATTCGACGCATCAGTTACACTGTTTCTTTTTTACAAATTTAAAAACTTTGCTGTTTTTACATTCAACTATCAGGGCGCAAAGATAGATATTAATTTTTAATTTAAGTTAAAAAATGCGTCAATAATTTTAATTTTTTCACCATAATATTTTAAACCCTTATAAATAAGGCGTTTAAAATTGATAATTGATAATTTGTAAAGGGCGCGATAAATCGCGCCCTTTACAAATTGTCAGTTTTAAGTGAAAAATCACTCAAAGCTGTAAAAATCGTCATTAATACCTACGTCGAAACGTCCGTTGGATATTTTGTTTGGTATGTTGTTATTAAAGAAAGACATGTCGAAAGTACCGGAAAGAATCACTCTGTTTTCTACTCCGTCGATACGCAACAACTGCGTCCGCTTAAAAATCAAATGTCCCGAAACATTTTCAATCTCAACGGCGACGTTATCTCTTTTTATTTCTACCGTGCAAAGCGAGAGGTCAATGTCGGTTTCACCCAGCTTTTGCAAGTCTTGATAGGTTTCTTTTGTCGAACTTGGAAACGAAAAAGTTAACGACATCTGCTGCTGGCGGGAATTGGCGTTAACCTCTGGAAGGTTAAGATAACCGTGCAGCGAAAAATGCAAAATTCCTTCCTTATACACAGCCTTGCATGGCGTTATATTGTTGGACGACAGAAAGTAAGATCTTTCGTATTTTGCGCCGAAAGCATTATAGCCCCATTCGCTGTATGCGGGCAGATTGTGGTCGTCTTCGTCTGCAATAAATATTGTTCTGTCAAGTTCTTCTCCATAGCGGCAGGCGCAAAATACTAATAATGTCGTCATTATCAATAAAATATACTGTCTCATAACTGTTACTGTTTTTGTTTTTGTAATAAATATAAAGGTACGTCAACTGAAAAGCGTATTCCTAACTCGGAATATGATTGAACAAATGAATTAATATTTTTACCCACAACAAATCCGGGAAGGATTATTTCCATTCCGGCATGAATTTCTTTACCTAAATGTATTCCATACGATGAATAAATATTAGCGTTAAATGGACTTGGGCTAACAAATTTTTCTTCGATAGCGTTTTTATAATGTTCCATTTTTTTGTCGTAAAATTTTATATCATTATTTGTGCTTAACAGGCAGTTAAAAGATGCTCCGATTTTAAAATAATGTTTGACAAATTTTTTTGCATTGCGCGGATAAATCCGCAATTCAACCGGCAGTCCGAGAGAATAGTTTGTTTGACAAATTCTGTCAAGTCTTACATAATCGGTATAAACATCGTCCTGCGCAATTTTCCACAATAGATACTTGTACGGCGACGACAAAGAGTAACGAAGACCCGAAATGCGTAAACCTGAGGCAATTCCGAAATGTCCATTGCCAAAAGCATATTCTGCTTTTATGCCTGCCAGCCACGACACATGTTCTCTGTTTACTTCAATATTTTTCGGATAATAATAATAATAATCATAATCATGATAATCACTTACCTGATTGCCAGCCCTAATCTGTTCGGGAATATCGCCTTTTACCTCAAAAGGCGAGGACTTACCACATTCAAGACCAACTCTCCAATAGCCATCGGGCTGTTTTTCAACATTTTGAGCTGTTATTGTTATCGGTAACATAAACAGGCAGCAAATAAATACTGTCAACCCTGACATAATCAATATTTTTTTTACAGTTTTAATCATCGGTTATAACTTTTTTTAAAATTTAGATAATATACAAACATATAAATTTTCATACATATTATTTTAAAAAATATTAAATCATTATGTATAAAAATTTAAACCGCCGACAAACTGTAATTTTCAGATATTAAGCTGAAACAGTAAAGATGCCGGAACGGTAAAAACAGTATTGATTTTATCTGTAATCATAAACAAAATGTCTGAACGACAGACTGTTTATGATTTTTTCGCTTCAAAGTGTTTTTTGTAGCGATTCATGAATTTATCAACACGACCGGCAGTGTCCACCAATTTCATTTTTCCGGTATAAAAAGGATGCGAAGTATTTGATATTTCAAGTTTATACAACGGATATGTAACTCCATCAATATCAATTGTTTCCTTTGTCGATACATTTGAGCGTGTTACGAATACATAATCATTCGACATATCTTTGAACGCTACTACTCGATATCCTTGCGGATGAATACCTTTTTTCATACAATTTCGTATTTTTTTCAATTTAAAATTCAGGGCGCAAAGTTAGTTGTTTTTCGTTTATCTGCAAAATTTTTTTAATGTCTATACACGAAAATCTTTTTCATTAATTCTCAAATTGGAAGATAACAGTCTGTTTTACAATATTATATGCCTTACGGCAGGCGAAGAGACAGCCGTTGCCTGCGGCAGTGCAAAAACGCTGAACTTGCCCGAATGGGCAAAACTCTCGCTGTCCGCTGGGGCAAAGTCCGCAGGCAACGCTATCGCTCGCCTGCGGTTATGAAGGTTCGTCTTTACCAGCCGGATATACTCAAATAAATTTACATAAACTCTATTATAGGTAATGCTGCAAAACTGTCTGATTTTCGATGATACGCTGCGTGAAAAAAACGGGAAAAAAAGATAAAAAAAACAAAGGCGCAGGACAGTTGCCATGCACCTCTGTTTTTCTATATCTTTATTTTGTTTAGCCGCACTGCGCAGAAAAGCGCTGTATGATTTTATTTAAATCTTAAAAATATATTTGCGGCTCTGGAAAAATTTCGATTTTACTGTCCGTCGTAAACCCATTTCACTTTAACGTTTTCCGGCGCTTTCGAAGTGATTGTTTGCGTTACACCTGTTGCTGTCTCGGTTTGTGTAAGATACGTTATATTCCATCCTTTCTTTAAATTGACATTGAAGGTATTATCATATATAACCTTTTCAAAATTACCGTTACCAATGTATATTTCTCGTTCTTCCGTATAACCGCCTGTTACGGATAAATCTCTGTCGGTATATATGTATTCTACCATGGTTTTTGTTTTTTCTGATGAATAAATATGAAAAAACCTTCCTTGAAGCTCTTCGCCTGATTTAAAGACTCTAAGCACCTCAAATTGACACAGTTTTGCATTTGGATCGCTCACTTTTACACCATCAGTAAACCTTTTAAAGTCTGCTACCAGATACTTGTCATCTACTGTGGCGGGTAATTTCAGTGTGAAGCCTCCGTTTTTATATGCGGCTTTTGCCAGATCACAAGGAGTATCTTCATTGAATATTCTTGCTACAATGGTGTCTATTTTTTCGTTGTAGCTGTTGCCGTCTTCGACCTGCGCAACAATGGTGTTGTCGGGAAGAACATTGCTTCCATCGTCGCCCTTCTCTTTGTTGTCATCTTTTCCGCACGAAGCGAACAGAATCATACCTGCTGCCATAAATGTAATGGCGCGTTTAGTAAATAAAAAATTTTTTTTCTTCATGTTTTTGAATTTTAATTTAAAATGATACATAAATAATTTAATTATTCGGCAAAAGTACAACAAAAAAATATAACACGCAAATATATCTGTCGGATATTTAAAAATGATTTTTTTCCTGACAAATATTTTGCAGATATAACGGGAAATATTGCCTGTCAACGAACCGAAAGAGGTTTCATGCAGCAATACATGAAACCTCTTTTATTTTTATCAGAGTTTAAGCAAATCAAAATATGCGGCTGAAAACTTCTGCTTTTATAATCGCAGGTCGTTTACCTTCTGTTACGTAAAGAAAAGGCAATGTCTTTTCTCTACTTTTCCAAACCATTATTTTCCGTGCCTCTAATATCTAAACTCTAAACTCTAATATCTAACATCTAACATCTAACATCTAAACTCTAATAGTCCGTGTTCTGCGGGTCCCAGTTGCACCAGCCTTTTGTCCAGTTGTCGGCGTCGGCAGGGCTTTTGAAGGCTCCGATGTAGCTGACCTTTTCAAAGAAGGCGTCGGAGAGGAAAGCGTCGGAGAAATCGGCGGCGTTGAGAAGCGGACTGCCTGTTGCGGGAGCGTAGTTTGCCGTTGCGTCGTCGTCGGCAAAGCCTTTGGAGTTAAACGACAGCGGTATTTTTTTGCTTGTGGGACGTTGAAGTTTCAGGTCGCCGGTTGCGGGCAGGTATCTGTTGTTAAGCTCCGCTTTGCTGAAAAAGTCGCTCGAAAATGTTCCCGACCACTGCGACGGGTCTTTTTTGTCGGCGTCGGCGCCGGTTTTGCCCATTCCGGCAAATACGACGTTCTTTATTTTCAGCATATTCTGCTCTGCCCATTGCTGCGACGTTCCTTTTTCGTTTGAAATCATTATTCCAACGGGGAAACCGGCGAATACGGAGTTGAAGCAGCTGAGGCGCGAGCTGCGGCGAATTTGCATTGCTGCCTGAAAAATACCGGTACGTATTGGCGAGGCTGCGCCGGTAGTGTTTCCCCAGCTGTAACCGCTGATGTAGCCGGCGCTGCCTGCCGTGTTCTGGAAGGACGGATCCTGCTCCATCGGTCCAATTACCGTTACGTTGCTGAATATGCACGAGGTAAACGGCTGCTGGTCGGCTCCGTTGGCGTTGTTGTCCGACTCGAAGCCGTTGGAGTTTGACTGGTCGGCTATTTTAGGGTCGCGCACGCCGAGCAGAAATTGCAGTTTGCCCGAAAATCCGTTGTCGGTATCGAAATCGTCGTCCCAGCCGTGGTATGCTACAAGATGTTTGCAGTTGACCGTCCCTCCGAACCATTCAAACGAATCGTCGCCCGAATATGATACCTGAATATGGTCGATTTGCGTTCCGCGTCCGACTGACCCCAGAGTGAGACCGTTGATTTCGTTGTCGGTTGCGTAGGGGTATCCGCCAAATTCGATACGCACATATCTCAGTATGCCTGAGTTGTCGTTGTCGTCGTTTCCGCCGTGGTCGGCTTCAATTCCGCCTTCGACGGTCATCTCGTTCATGTTGTTTTTTGCCTTGCCGCAGATTATTATTCCGCCCCAGTCGGTAGCCTGCCGTTCGCCTTTGGGTTTGGCAGAGGTAAACACTATCGGTTCGGAGGCGGTACCCTGCGCCATGATTTTTGCGCCGCGCTTGATAACGAGCGACGAGCCGGTTGCCGACTGTCTGCCGTCGTGGTTGAAATCAGTACCCTTGATAACCGTGCCGGGTTCGATGGTCAGCGTTGCGCCGTCTTCGACATAAATCCAGCCCACCATCGTGTAAACGCCTTTGGCAATGGTGTGCGATTTGTTGATAAAGAAACGTTTGCTGCCGTCGCCAATCTGTTTTTTGTTGGCTCCGAACAGAATCTGCTCGTCGTTTACCGTAACGGCGACTGTTGCCTCAGCGTTGTCAGCGCCTTTGACCGTAACGGTTGCTCCGCCTGCCGACTTGCCGGTCAGCGCAACGGTGCGACCGGTAAGACTGACCGAAACCACGCTGCTGTTGCTGCTTGTTGCCGTAAATTCGGGAACGCCGGTACTGTCAACGATGCTGACAGTAACCGTGCCGCCAACTTCCACATCGACGGCGACAGAGCTGAGTACGGGCGAGTTTAGCTGACGGCGGGTTACGGCAACGGGCAGCTGCGCCGCTCCGCCGTCCTTCCCCGTAACCGTAACGGTTGCAGTACCTTCGGCAACGCCGGTAACGCTTACTGCTCTGCCTTCGATTCGTGCCGTAGCCTTAGCTTCGGCAGAACTTTTTACGGTAAACGGCTCTGCTCCGCCCGATATGGCGACGTTTACCGACGAGCCTTCTGCCACCGAAACAATTTCGGGCGAAAGTCGGGGAATTGCAGGCTCGCTCTTTTTATCGTCGCAGCCTGCCACAGCGATTGACGCACACAGGGCAATCGCAAGTTTGAACTTTGTAAATGTTCTCATCTGAAAAATAATTTTATTAATTTTAATTTTGATGGTGTATTATAATTTTTTATCAATTTCAATTTTGAATAAAAAAGGTAATTATTTGCACAGTGTTGGTAAATAACGTCAGTATTGTCGTTATTCCCGTCAGCTTGCAAAGTGTACCCCGAAACTCTCGTGGTGTACCCCGAAACTCTCGTGGTGTACCCCGAAACCCTCGTTGTGTACCCCGAAACTCTCGTGGTGTACCCCGAAACTCTCGTGGTGTACCCCGAAACTCTCGTGGTGTACCCCGAAACTCTCGTGGTGTACCCCGAAACTCTCGTGGTGTACCCCGAAACTC
>JAIROW010000140.1 GCA_031257315.1 Prevotellaceae bacterium | reverse complement strand
CAGCCGTTTTCCTGTCTTGCATTTTCAGGACGGTTTACTGTATAATATTGCAACTCGTGGTTACGAATATAACCCTCTTCGTATGACCATTTTTGAACATTTGGCAATCCTTTTCCATTAAATTCGTCATGCCAAACCAGTTTTTTATATTTTTCCGAACCGCCCCTGTATGGATAATATTTTTCGGAACAACTGATAAATACCGTAAAAACAAATACGGAAAATAATAAATATTTCTTCATAAACTGTTCATTTTTAAAATTTTCAAATTAAAACTCATCAAAAATCAATTTTTAAAATTTGTACAAATTTAGCTATTTATTTGTAATTTTTGTATTTGTAACCAAAAAAATTTATATGCGGTGCGCCTTATGTTATGAAAAAAACGTATATTTGCACCGTAAAACATATTGAATTGATTAAATATAAAAATACAGATTATGGTAAGATATATGTATAAAAACGGTATTACAGTTTGTTTTTTTATCTGTCTTTGTTGCCATGCCATCGCTCAGACAGAAAAATTTACGTCAGGCAAATACGAAGAACTGACGGATACCAAACCGCACGATGGCGACGAAAAATGGAGTCAGCAGCCTAAAACGCAGTTAAGCTGGGGCAGTATTGACGTCCGGTACGCTAAACGCAATGTGCCAGAGACAGGCAAATCCAGCCGGTTATCGCTCAAAGCATGGAAAGGCGAGCGGGTCAATGCGCAAGCCGTTTTATGGACAAAAACAGACTTATCGCAGGCAACGGTCTCTGTAAGCAGTCTGGTATGCGGAACGTCCGTAATACCGGCAGAAAGCGTCAAAACTAATTTTGTCCGTTATGTAATGACCGATGGATTTGGCAGCAAAGCCAAACTGGATTCCTCCCTTGTTGCCGATGTGCTTGACACGGTGAAATTTATAGACGTAAAAGCCAGAACCGTTCAACCTGTCTGGGTAAACGTCTGGACGCCGTCGGACATAAAAGCCGGTAAATACAGCGGCAAACTGACAGTTTCGGGCAAAAATTTTGCGCCGATGACGCTGAATCTTGAAATAGAAGTAATTAACAGGACGCTGCCGCCGCCCAAAGACTGGAGTTTTCATCTGGATTTATGGCAGAATCCGTATTCCGTAGCTCGCTATAATCAAGTTCCGCTGTGGAGCGACGCACATTTCGACGCTATGCGTCCGGTAATGAAAATACTGGCAAACGCCGGACAGAAAGTGATAACGACAACTATTGTCCGCAAACCGTGGAACGGACAGACGGAAGATCATTTTGATGCAATGATTGGCAAAATAAAAAAGATAGACGGCTCGTGGTCTTACGATTATACAGTATTTGACCGCTGGGTTGAATTTATGTACAGCGTCGGAATTGACCGGCAAATCAACTGTTATACATTGTTGCCGTGGGCTTTAAATTTCGATTATTACGATCAGGCGACCGGTCAGATATTATACACAAAAGCAGAGCCGGGCAGCGTCCCGTATAATGAATACTGGGGTAATTTCATCGCCGATTTTGCAAAACATTTACGACAGAAAGGCTGGTTTGAAAAAACAGTCATCGCGATGGACGAACGCAGCCTTGAAACAATGCGGGAAGCCATTCGACTGATTAAAAGCACAGAACCGGATTTTAAAATTTCTCTTGCCGGAAATTATTTTTCTGAAATCGGAAAAGACATTTATGATTTATGTCTCGCCTTTGGCAGGGAATTTACAGCCGATGTCAAAGCCAGCCGTCAAAACGCAGGACAAAAAAGTACGGTATATACCTGCTGCGTGGAAGCGCTCCCAAACACTTTTACTTTTTCGCCTCCGGCAGAAGCAGCATGGATTGGTTTACATGCCATGGCTAAAAACTATGACGGCTATCTTCGCTGGGCGTACAACAGCTGGACTGCCGACCCTCTGCGCGATTCGCGGTTTCGCACATGGCCTGCCGGCGACTGCTACTTAGTTTACCCGGGACGCAGCAGTATCCGTATGGAACGGCTGGTTGAAGGCATACAGGATTATGAAAAATGCAGAATCCTGAAAAATGAAAACAATCAGAAACAAAATGCCCGTTTGAACCTGCTGCTTAATCAGTTTACTGCGGACGAACTTGCGAAACAGGGGGCAGGCAAAATGATTGAAAATATCAGAAAAGTACTGAATGAGTAATTTAGACAGGAAACCATACAATATAATATAGGGGCGCAATTTATCGCGCCCCTATATACAGTTATATCCCCAAAAATAGCGCCCAGCCAATTTTCAATTCAGACTTTCTGTTGCACGTCTGACTGATACAAGTTTTTTCAAGAGCGTTTCGAGCAGATCAAGCCGTAGCATGTTTGCGCCGTCCGATTTTGCTTCCGAAGGGTTGGGGTGCGTTTCGAGAAATATTCCGTCGCTGCCGACGGCAATTGCCGCGAGCGCTATTGTTTCTATCAGTTCGGGTTTGCCGCCGGTAACTCCCGACGGTGCGTTGGGCTGTTGCAGCGAGTGCGTAACGTCGGTTATGACCGGACAGCCGGTTTTTTTCATTTCCGGAATGTTTCTGAAATCAACTATCAGATCATTGTAGCCAAACATGCTGCCTCTTTCGGTCAGCATGACGTCTGTATTGCCTGTTTCGTTGACTTTTTTTACGGCAAAGCCCATTGCTTCTGCCGACATGAACTGACCTTTCTTGATGTTTACGCAGCAACCCGTGCGTCCTGCGGCACATAGCAAGTCTGTTTGTCGCGACAGAAATGCGGGAATTTGCAGCACGTCAACGCCAAAGTCGGCAGCAATTTGAGCCTCTTCGGGGTTGTGAATGTCGGTAACTGTCGGTACGTTAAATGTCTGTTTTACTTTTTTTAAAACTTCAAGCGCAGCCCTGTCGCCTATTCCGGTAAAGGAATCGGAACGCGACCGGTTGGCTTTCCTGTACGAGGCTTTAAAATAATAAGGAATAGCCAGTTCACTGGTCAGGGTACAGACATGTTCCGCTATTTCCATACATAATTTTTCTGATTCGACCACACATGGTCCTGCTATTAAAAAGAAATTCTTCATGTTTTAACTGCTTATTTAATTGATAATTGATAATTGATAATCGACAATTGATAATTTTGAAAGCTCGCCTGCTTTTTGAAAAAGCTCGGAGATCTTTTTTTGAAAGCTCGCCTGCTTTTTGAAAAAGCTCGGAGACCTTTTTTTAATTGACAATTGACAATTGTCAAAATTTTGAAAAGCTCGGCAACCTTTTTTTTATTGAAGAATAAATACGCACGATACATTCTTTTCTTTGACAAGAGTAAGCCTTAATTATCAATTATCAATTATCAATTATCAATTATCAATTATCAATTGTCAATTGTCAATTGTCAATTTATTCATATTTTGCGGGTGGTTCGGGACTGATTGCAACTTTTACGTCATATTCGGTGCGATAGTCGGGGTGATTGCGAAATATCGTGTCCCGCCGTCCGTAGTATGTTCCGTAATATTGACAGTTTGTATCAATCCAGTTAGTAACCTGCAACAATTCTGCCGGCGAAAGTTTTATTTTTTCGTGAACTTTTGCCAGATGTTCGGCTTTAGCCTGCGCTTCGGGATTTTCGAGTTTGATGTCGGGCGAAAACATTGCGGCAAGAATCGATGTGTGCGCCCCCAGCGATTTTGCGGGCAGGTATCTGATATTGCCGTTTTTCGGGTGATTTTCGCCTATGACCGCTCCGAGCAGTCCTCTGTCAAATTGCAGTCCGTAATTTCGTCCGTTGGAACTGATATAAAATCCGTTGCCTTCGGTTGTATATTTTTCGCCACGCACCAGCGGCACCGAGAAATAGTCGCCGTTTTCGGCAATATAGTAATCGTTTCCGGCAACCGACAGCTGTTCTCTGGTCAGTTCGCCGACATTTCCCCAGCCGATTTTTCTGCGCTCTGGAACCAGATTTTCGTATGATTCGTTAAACAGACGGGTTTCCCTGCCCGAAAGACTCAGCGATCCGGCTTTATGCTCGGAATTGTGGCAGGCAATGCAGTGGTTGTCCCATACCGGCTGTACGTCGCGGGCATAACTCAGAGTTTTTTGCGACGCCGTTTCTCCGGGTTGAGCGTAAGGCGATTCGGCAGGACGTTTCATTGCAATGGGGGTTTGCCGGTTTCCGACTTTGGGCGTTTGCGCCGACGATTCATGACAGCCGATACAGCTTCGCACTTCGCCCGGCATGTAGTTTACATAAGTGCGTTCCGTTTGCAGAGCGCGACAGTTTGCATCAAGCGCCTGCATAAAAATATTGCGTCCGGCGGGAACAAGAAAACGCGCAGAACCGTCTTCTTCGACCGTTACAATTCCATACTGTATTTTCAGTCCAAGATGCGTGTCTTTGGAAATCGTAACATGCTGCTGGTCGTACTCGTCCTGCAAATAGTTGGGTTTGTAATGACGTCGAGCGCCCCATGGACGCGGCACTTGTTCCAGTATTCTGAGATATTTTATTTCGCCCGGCTCAATTCCGCTCGTGCCTTTGTAAACATCGGTAACAATACATTCTGCCAGTTGCTGTTCTGCCAGTTTCGCGTTTCGTTTCGACGGAATTACGGGTGGAGTTTTACGCTTTTTCAGAGGAACGGGACGAAAGCACGAAATTGCGGTATCGGAATAGAACGGCTCGACATTGCCGCCTTCGTGCAGCAGATACAGTTGATAGCCTTTTGCATTACTCCAGACACTTCCGGCGGGTTTGTGCGAAACCAGAAATTCGGAACGCGAAAGGGGATAGCTTTCGCGAAACATCGGACCGTATCCGTCAATGTCGTGATACCAGCGCGAAGTGTCCACCGGATCGCGGAACGACATTCCGTTTTCGTAGCGGACTTCGGTATAAGGCGTCATGTAGGTCATTGCCGAC
>JAIROW010000174.1 GCA_031257315.1 Prevotellaceae bacterium | reverse complement strand
GAGAGAGAGAGAGAGAGAGAGAGAGAGAGAGAGAGAGAGAGAGAGAGAGAGAGAGAGAGAGAGAGAGAGAGAGAACTCAGATAGTTACGGGATTTTTCCGAAGTCAGTCGGAAAAATTTTTCAAAATAAATTTTGTACGGAAACCAAAAACAGGGAGGCATGCCCCCCTGTCATACTTGTCATATCTGCTCATATCCTGTCATATATTTGCAAAAAAATACAATGGAGACTGCAAACCATTTCAAAAACAGGGCAAAACCTGCAAAGCCGTAAGAGCAGGAATAAAATCGTTTTAATTAACCTGTTTGCCGTATGATACTGTTTTATTTAAGAAAAATCGAAAAAATACTGTTCTTTCAGTTATTCTTTAATATTGGGAGTTTTTGTAAAATATTGCTCGACCGATTTTGTGAACAAAAGAACAGAAATTTACCGGTTATATCAATAATAAAACTGTGTTGTATGTCGAACAGGATAATATTGTTTAATTTTTATTTACTTATTACGTATAAATTCAGAATTATGTTTACTGCTAAGAAAAAATGTACCGCTGTCAGCGGAATAAGTCGGCGCTTCGGATTGGCTGCGCTGGCTGTGATTGCACTTGGTTTGGCAGGCTGTTCGGAGGATGTCAGTATTGACGACGCCAAAACTGTTGCTACTGCGCCTCCCTACGACCCGTCAAAACCTGTACTGATTTCCGACTTCACGCCCAAATCGGGTGGCGTAGGTCAGAGAATAGTTATCTATGGTCAGAACTTCGGTAACGACCCAAGCCAGATACACGTATTTATCGGAGGTAAGGAAGCCGTAGTTATCGGAGTAAACGGCGAAAGCCTCTACTGTCTGGTGCCTGAAAAGGCGTTCAGCGGCGATATTAAAATACGTTTCGGCGACGACAGTCTGTTTCGGGCTGAAGCCAACACAGCGTTTGCCTACAAACGAAAAATGGTTGTAAGTACCCTGTGCGGATACAGAAACGAGTTTGATTCTCAGGGCTGGCTTGACGGAAAGTTTTCCGAAGTTACGGGGTTTAGAAATACCTCGTTTATGCGATACGACCCTGAAAATCCAAAACATTTATGGATTGCTTACGACGGAAACGATCTTTATCTGGTTAATTTTGAGGACAGTACCGTAACCCGACGGCTGACAAGAGGACAGGGAAACTGGGACAGACTTCGAAGCGTTGATTTTACGGTTGACGGAAAATATATGATTATTTCAAACGACCAGGGCGGCGAAAACGACATCAGTACTTCAATACTGTCGCGAGAAAGCGGTTTTACAGACCCGCAGGCGCTGACACGATACAGGCAGTGCAACGGAGCTGCAATACATCCTGTAAACGGCGAGCTGTATTTCAATTCTTATGAAAGAGGACAGTTTTACCGTTTCGACATTGCAAATTCCATACCATTAGGCGGATATTTAGGCACGAAAGATTATGAAGAGCTGTTTAAAATTCAGGATAACGGCTGGGAATACAACATCAGAATACATCCAACCGGCAATTATGCCTACATTGTCGTTATTAACCAGCATTACATACTGCGCACCGACTACAACTGGCAACAGAAAAAATTCATGACTCCATACGTAGTCGCCGGTTACGCCAGATCTTCTGGCTATGTTGACGGAGTTGGAACTGTAGCACGCTTGAGTAGTCCATGGCAGGGAGTGTTTGTGAAAAATCCTGATTATGCGGGAAAAATTGACGAATACGATTTTTATTTTACCGAACGGGATAACCACGATATTCGCATACTGACGCCTGTGGGAAAGGTAACGACTTTTGCAGGACGCGGAAGTTCAAGCATTAACACCAACCCTTACGGGCTTGTAAACGGAGATTTGCGCGAGGAAGCTCGTTTTGACCAGCCGACAGGGCTGGCTTACGACGAAGCAGATAATGCATTTTATATATGCGACGTTGCAAACCGCTGTATGCGTAAAATAGCTATGGAAGAAGAAACGGTAGAAGAACCAGAACCAGAAGAAGATTAATTAATATAATACATTTGATATACTATGAATAAATTTATAATAACATGTATGCTGCTTTTCTGCATTTCTGTCCATGTTTCGGCGCAGGAAAAAATTGAAGTAACTGGCGTAGTGGTTGACTCCGAGAATAAACCGATGGAAGGGGTTAATATCTCTGTCAGCGGCGTTGTCGGGCTGGGTGTAATCAGTAATATTGAAGGAAAATACAAAATTAAGATAGAGCCTTTCCACAAACTGGTTTTTTCATATCTTGGCTACAAAACGCAGGAAGTGCTGATTAACGAGCAGCGCGTGGTAAACATTACCATGCAGGAGTCGGACGAAAACGAGCTTGAAGAAATTGTGGTAACTGCGACAGGAGCGCAGAAAAAACTGATAGTAACCGGCGCCATTACTTCGGTCAATGTTGAAGAACTTAAATCGCACTCGACGTCCAATATTACCAATGTGCTTGCAGGAAATGTGCCGGGCATAATAGCCATGACAACTTCGGGGCAGCCGGGCAAAAACATTTCCGAATTTTGGATTCGAGGCATTTCAACATTTGGCGCAGGCTCCGAAGCCTACGTGCTGGTCGATGGTTTTGAACGCAGTCTTAACGAAATCAATATCGAAGACATCGAATCGTTTTCCGTACTTAAAGACGCTTCAGCCACCGCCATCTACGGTTCAAAAGGCGCAAACGGAGTAATTCTTGTTACAACCAAGCGCGGTAAAGCCGGCAAAATCAATATTGATTTCAAGGTTGAAACCTCGTACAATACGCGGACAATAACCCCCGATTTTGTCGATGGTATTACCTACGCCAACCTGATGAACGAATCGCGCATTACCCGCAATCAGGCTCCAATTTACCAGCCCGAAGAACTGGAAATACTGCGTCTGGGGCTGGACCCCGACCTGTATCCCAACGTTGACTGGAAAGGATTGCTGCTGAAAGACGGAGCAATGAGCTATCGGGCAAACCTTAATATTAACGGAGGCGGAAGCACTGCCCGCTACTACGCCTCTGCCAGTTATGTGGAAGATCAGGGTATGTACAATACCGACAAGGCGTTGAAGGACGATTATGATACCAATGCAAACTATTACAGGTATAATTATCGTCTGAATACAGACATCGACATTACCAAAACCACTTTGCTGAAAGCCGGAGTTTCGGGTTCGCTCGAAAAACGCAACAGCCCCGGAATTGGCGACAACGATATGTGGGGCATACTTTTCGGATACAATCCCATACGCATGCCGATAATGTATTCAAACGGCTATGTGCCTGCCGCCGGTACAGGAAACCAGACAAATCCATGGGTTGCCGCTACCCAGACAGGCTATAACGAAAACTGGATAAATAAGGTGCAGATTAATGTTTCGCTTGAACAGAACTTCGATTTTATTACAAAAGGGCTTAGTTTTGTTGGAAATTTCGGATACGACATTAAAAACGAAAACAATATAGAACGACGCAAGTGGCCCGAACAGTGGAAAGCCGAACGCGCAAGACAGGCTGACGGAAGTCTGAAATTTACAAAAGTGTCAGATCCAAGAGAAATGTATCAGTCAAGCGCAGGGAGTGGCGAGCGGCGCGAATTTTTTGACATGATGTTAAATTACGAAAAAAGTCTTGCCGAAGCCCATAATTTCAAATTTACGCTGAAATATACCCGCGACGCCTTTATCCAAACAGTAAACCTTGGCGAAGATATTAAAAACGGAATTGCAAAACGTAATCAGGGGTTAGCTGGGCGCGTGGCTTATAACTATCGTCTGCGCTATTTTGCCGACTTTAACTTCGGCTACACCGGTTCCGAAAATTTTGCCACCGGACACCAGTACGGATTTTTTCCGGCATTTTCCTTTGCATGGAATGTTGCTGAAGAAAAATTTATAAAAAATAACATTAAATGGTTGAACATGTTCAAAATCCGCTATTCTCACGGCAAGGTGGGAAACGATAAAGTGGACAACAACAACGCGAACCGATTCCCATATCTTTATACAATACAGGAAGGATTGATTGATACGAACAACGGCGCTTATGTAAACGGAGCCGGATACAAGTGGGCTGACTACGGAAGCCCAAGAGATGAGAACAAATTCTCAAGTATGCGTTATTCGCAGGTAGCATCACCCTACATAACATGGGAAGTTGCTACAAAAAACGACATCGGTCTTGATTTGTCCCTTTTCGGAAGCAAATTTTCAGCAAATATTGACTATTTCGACGAAAAACGCGAAGGCATCTATATGACTCGCGAATATTTGCCCATGATAGTAGGTTTGGAAAGCAAGCCCAAAGCCAATGTGGGAGCTGTAAGCTCAAAGGGATTTGACGGTCGTATCGAGTACAAGCACAAAATAGGGGAACTGAACCTGACTGTTCGCGGCAACATGACTTACAGCAAAAACGAAATACTTGAAAGAGACGAAGAAAACAACGTGTATGCCTACCAGATGCAAAAAGGATACAGAGTTGACCAGTGCAGAGGTTTGGTAGCTCTGGGGCTGTTCAGGGATTACGACGATATACGCAACAGTCCCAAACAAACTTTCGGCGAGTACCAGCCCGGAGACATCAAGTATAAGGACATTAACGGCGACGGCATTATAGACGGTGGCGACAATGTGGCTATCGGCTCGACGCGGAAACCCAACCTGATATACGGCGCAGGCATATCCGCAAGCTGGAAAGGTTTTGACGTAAACGTTCACTTTCAGGGAGCCGGCAAATCGACATTTTTTACCTACGGTAAAACGGTTTACGCTTTCAGCGAAGGCGAATGGGGTACAATATTGAAAGGATTGACGGAAGATCGCTGGATTTCGGCAGATATTTCAGGAAATCCGGCAACGGAAAACCCAAATGCCTCATATCCCCGACTGAGTTTCCTTGGAAACAATACAATTGACGGCAATACCGGAAATATTAATGGAAGCAACAACTACCGACAGTCATCGTTCTGGCTGCGAGACGGAAGGTATCTCCGGCTCAAAACTGTGGATATAGGCTATACGCTTCCCAAAAACATATCGAACAGGATACACTTCAACAATATCAGAATATTTGTCGTAGGCTCGAACCTGATAACATGGTCGAAGTTCAAACTCTGGGATCCAGAAATGGCTAATCCTCGCGGAGAAGACTATCCGCTGCCAAAATCAATAACATTTGGATTAAGCGTTAATTTGTAAAACAGTAAAAAAAATAAACCAAGACATGAAAATAAAATTGTATATATTTTTAATCGCCGCACTCATAACAGGGAGTTTTATGTCATGTGCGGATTATTTAGAATCCGACCAGTTTTTTAAAGACCGACTGACGGAAGAAAAGGTTTTTGCTAACCGAAAATATTCCGAAGAATGGCTGGCGCATACTTTTTCGGATTTGAATGACGAATGTGCCGACGTTGCCAGCAAAGGACACACGAGGCATTGCTTTGCCGACGACATGTATTTCGGCGACCGCGACGGCACTTATGACCCCATTTACAATAGTACACAGATAAACTATAATATGTTCCATACGGGAGAATACAGTGAAAATGATTTTCAAGCTACATGGGAAAAATGTTACAGAGGTATCCGCAATGCCTCCACGTTCATTCTCAATATTCATAACAATAAGGAAATGACGCCGGAAGAAATAGCCGACCGACGCGGGCAGGCACGTTTCGTAAGAGCGTACTACTACTGGCTGCTGTTGCGCAAGTACGGTCCCATTCCTCTGCTTCCCGACGAAGGTATAGATTACACCAAAAGTTACGACGAAATCGCCATACCCCGCAGCACTTATGAAGAGTGCGCCGAATTTATCAGCAACGAATTTGTTCTTGCAGCAGAAGAACTGCCGGCACAGTTGCGCGACCAACAAAATATTGCGCGTCCCACTCGCGGTTCTGCTCTGGCTGCGCGGGCAAAAGTCCTGTTATATGCTGCCAGCCCGCTGGCAAACGGCAATACCGACGATTATGCGCAGGAACTTAAAGACGACCAGGGGCGCTTGTTGCTATCCACTGATTATAAGGAGGAAAAATGGGCAAAAGCTGCGGCTGCTGCAAAGGACGTGATGGAACTTGGCATGTATCAACTCTATGTAGCTCCTTTTCGCAATGCTGGAAGCAACAACATTCTCTATCCCTTTGATCCATATCCTGAAACAATCGTTCCTCCTTACGACGGCGATTTTTCTGACCAGGACTGGCCTAACGGGTGGAAAAATATTGACCCGTTTGAGTCGTATCGTTCAGTGTTTAACGGTACGCTTACCGCTTCGGAAAACCCCGAACTGATTTTTACGCGCGGGGAAAATCATGGCGGCGAAGACGTAAGAATGATGGTAATACACCAATTGCCAAGCAGCGTTACAGGCTGGAACACGCATGGAATGACGCAGAAACAGGTTGACGCCTACTACATGAACAACGGAACCGACTGCCCTGGAAAGGATATGGAAATCAGACGCGGAGATGGCAGCGCCCGCTTGATAGGATATACCACTCAGGCAGACATTGAAGCTGGACGGTACAGACCGCTGGCAGCAGATGTTTCTTTACAGTACGCCGACCGCGAACCCCGTTTTTATGCTTCGGTTTCGTTCAACGGCAGCGTCTGGTATTTGGACAACGAAACGTATGAAAATAACAAGCGCAAGCAAATATGGTATTATCGCGGTAACGGTAATGGATACATAAATACCATGTTCTGGCTTCGCACCGGCATCGGCGTTAAAAAATTTGTCCACCCTAAAGACACTCACGAGGGTAATAATGACAGTAAAGTTGTATATAAAATAGAACCGGCAATACGTTATGCCGATATTCTGCTGATATATGCCGAAGCGCTGAATGAACTCACTCAATCGTACAACATTCCTTCATGGGACGGCGCTAAAACCTATACAGTTTCGCGTAACATCGACGAAATGAAAAAAGGTATTCACCCTGTGCGTATCCGCGCCGGAGTGCCTGACTATACGCAAGACGTATATAACAGTCGGGACGAGTTCCGGAAAAAACTTAAACGCGAACGGCAGATAGAACTTATGGGCGAAGGACAGCGTTACTACGACCTGCGCCGCTGGAAAGACGCGCCGGTAGAAGAAGCGTTGCCGATTTACGGCTGCAATACTCTGATGACAGACACTCAGAAAGATATGTTTCATACGCCTGTGGTTGCATGGGCGCTGCAATCTTCGTTCTCGCGCAAAATGTGGTTCTGGCCTATCAGACACAGCGAACTGAAACGGAACAAACGCCTTACGCAAAACCCTGGATGGACATATAACGATTAATTTAAAACACAGACATAACATGAAAAAGATATATAATTTGATGTTTTTACCTGCCGCGCTTGCCATAATACTCCTGTGCGGCTCGTGCAACGACGAGTGGAAGGAAGAACAGTACGAGCGTTACGTCTCTTTCAAAGCTCCGCTGAACAGCAAGGGCGTATCGCCAATATATGTACGCTACAAAGCCAGCGGGGCAGCAACATACAAACTTCCGCTTATTGTCAGCGGCTCGACCACAAACGACAAAGACATGACTGTTCATATAGCCGTTGACAAGGACACGCTGGACAGACTGAACATTGAACGCTTTCAAAGCCGTACAGATTTATACTACAAACTGTTAGTCGGCGAGTATTTCAGCATACCCGAAACAGTAGCTATCAAATCGGGTGAGAATACAGCCCTGATGGATATTAATTTCACACTGAACGACATCGATCTGGTTGACAAATGGGTACTCCCGTTAACAGTAACGGACGATCCTTCATACGACTATGCGTCAAATCCGCGTAAACATTACAAAAAGGCTCTGCTCCGCGTAATGCCCTTCAACGATTTTTCGGGAACATACAGCGGAACGGCATTGAAAACTTTTTTTGAAGGATTTGAAAACGACGCTCCCTTAGTAAAAAATGAAGTTCCGGTTTATGTTGTTAACGACACTGCCGTATTCTTCTATGCCGGCACAATCGACGAAGATCGCATCGACCGTGGCAAGTACAAGATTTACGCTTCGTTTGACAAAAATGTGCAGAGCATAACGCTCTGGTCAGACAACGAAGATATGCAGTTCCAAAGCAACGTCGATCCAAGTTATGTAATAGAAGAAACGATGGACGCCACCCGTCCCTATCTGTTGCACCGATATGTTACAATCAACAATATCAACTACAACTATACGGACTACACAGCCGTGCCGGGCGCCACAATTTCCTATACCGTAAAAGGCTCGCTTATTCTCGAACGTAAAATTAACACCCAGATACCCGACGAAGATCAGGCAATAGAATGGTAAAAATGTAATGTTTTAGATTATTTAATTTCTATTAAAAAAGGAGGCTGTCTGAAAAGCAGCCTCTTTTGATAATTGACAATTGATAATTGATAATTGACAATTGGAAAAAGCTCGCCTGCTTTCTGGAAAAAGCTCGCCTGCTTTTTGGAAAAGCTCGCCTGCTTTTTGGAAAAAGCTCGCCTGCTTTTATCAATTGCATTTTCATTCCTGTTATTCCGATTTTGCTATGTCTCTGCTTTGCGAAAGATAGTGTCCTGCTCCGTAAAACATTGCGCCTTCGCCTGTAAGAAATTTGCTGCTGTCGAACTTTGAAAATTTGTGTCGCGAACCGTGATAGAGTGTCATGAACCTTGCTGCGTCTTCACTGCCAAGTATTTTATCGAGTTCTTCGCGCATCTGTTTTTCGTTTAGAATTACTTCTGCTGGGATAAATTTTTGTAGCTGTTTTACAATATGGTTGAAAAAGCTAAGGCTGGCGCGGCGTTCTGCTACCGACATATTCATGCGACGGGCGACGCTGCGAGTCTCCGTTTCGCCTGCTAAATCGGGTATCTCGTATCGCCATTTGCCGTCGGCTCCGCGTTCCCAGCCGGTAGCCAACTTTATTTTCCTTGCATTTTCTTTGTCGTTTATTTGCAGAATTGAAAGTAATCGCTTATCTTTGCCGACGGAATAAGACGGAAAAGATTCGTTCTCCGTCGGTTTAAAACCATTGAAAGTTGGTTGATTTATTAAGTCAATCAACTTTCCTTTTTCTATCTCGGTCAAAGCGTGGTCATAGTATTTTTTACCTTGTTTAATTCCTACGGTCATTTTAACAGTATAATCGACGCCTCCTATTTTTAACCCTGTTACATAATAGCGGTAGCTGTTAAATTTACTGTCGGACTTTTCCGCAGGTAATTCTTCAATAAAGACAGAGTTTTCGATTATTTGCGGTATTGCGGCAATAGATTTCAAGTGTGCTTCGTTTCCGATGCTGTGAGATGTAACTTTATTTGCGCCTAACCGTGTAATCTCTACCATTTCTCCGGTATCGGCTATACGATATTCACCTCGCAAATTATCTTTAATCCAAGCCTGCGCACTGTCGCGGTTAAGTTCGTACTTTCCATTATTTGCATTGCCGGTAATTTCAATCGGTTTGCTTGCTTTCAGTTTTTCTATCCGCGATTTTTTTTCTGCAAAAGCCTTTTCCATTTCCCGCGCCACAGCTAAATTGTCAAGGCGCGTTGTTGCTTCCTCTGCCTTGTCGAGAGCTGCCGCGCCTTGCTCGCCAATGAGTTGAAAACGTATGTCGTTGCTCTGCTCGTCGAAGTTCCCGTTGTTGGACGTAGCGGATTTGATTTGCGAGGGGTCGAAAGCAACATATTCTTTCCCTCTGAACGCATCGTGTATATCACGCGCATCTCTTATATTTAAAAATACAGACATCGGCGCGTTGGTTTTTTCCGACTCACTTGCAGTAACACTGTTTGAATAATCTCGTGCCTTACTTTCTATGTCTGTGAAATAAAATCCTTTACCAAACTTCAAATCATTGCGCGTTATTTTGTCCTTTTTAAACTCTGTAAATTTTT
>JAIROW010000160.1 GCA_031257315.1 Prevotellaceae bacterium | reverse complement strand
ATCTTTCAATGCTAAAATAAAGGCGTTCAGAGCTTCTTTAAGAGGAATTACAGATATTAAATTCTTCCTGTTTAGACTCGCTAACATTTATGCTTAACACAGGGTTTTGCAGGTGAGCCAATAAAACCTGTAAAAAGGTTTCATTGTAAGTCAATAAAATTTATGCAGAATTAAATATCATATTTAAATCTGCATAAACTCTATCAATTTTAGCCGGTTAATGTACGGTTATTTCTAATCTTATTTTACGGTAAACGAATATGTTCCCGATTCCAGTTCTGCAACAGCCTGCCTGTCGTTTTGACTGAACGACACTACTCCCTGCGCTTCGCCGGCTGCGGTATTTCCTTCATAAACTTTGTCTGTTGCGCCGTTCAGCGCGAGGACAAGCGTAGCTGTTGTATTTGCAGGAATGGTAATGTCGTAGCGCACCTGTTTGCCGTCAATTTCCCACGTGCTTTTTATCGTTCCATAACATGAATTGTACGATGCGTTTACGCGGTTTATTCTTTCCTGTCCTTTTGGAAATGCTGTACGGAAATCGGGCGTTGGATTCAAAATGATATGTTTAAATCCGGGGTTGTTTTCGTCGGGATTGATACCTGCCATGAACCTGAACATCCATTCGCCAATCACTCCGTATGCGTAATGATTGAACGAGTTCATGCCTGCGTCGCCGAAACCGGTATCTTTGGTGTATGAATTCCAGCGTTCCCAGATGGTTGTGGCGCCCTGATCGACGCTGTACAGCCACGATGGATTTTCGCGCTGCAACAGCAGGTTGTAGGCGGTATTGTTCAAGCCGACGTCGCTAAGCGTCTGGTTCAGCGAACCGGTGCCGACAAATCCGGTATTCAGTCTGTCGCCATTGTCGGCAATCATCTTTTCAAGCGTTTTTATGACATTTTCCTTTTCGCTGTCGGGCATCAGACCGAAGCGCAGAGCGAGAAGGTAAGCCGTCTGGGTGTTCTGTTCTAATTTTCCGTCCGGCAATATGTAGCGTTTCTGAAATTCTTCTCTGATATTGTTGTACAGCGTCCTGTAATCAGCCGCATTGCGGTCATAGCTGTCGTTTTTGTTTTTGCTTAACGCTTTCGACGCCTTTTCCATCAACTGAGCGGCATAGGCATAATATGCGACGCTGATGTAGCGCGTTTCCGTAGGCAGATATGCAAGCCAGTCGCCATACGCCGTTCTTGCGCCGTTGTATGTATATTTGTCGTCGGACTGAGAGGCAAGAAAGCCCATGTATTTTGTCATCGACTCGTAGTTTTCTTCAAGAATGGCAATATCTCCATACATCAGGTAGGTAATCCACGGGATAACCAGTCCGGCTTCAGCCCATGCAACGTTTCCTCCTCCGTCCCACAGACGCGGAGAAGCGTCGGGATAAGCTCCTTCAGCGTCCTGACTGTCGCGCATGTCGCCCATCCATTTCTGGAAAAATGTCGGGAGACTGGCGTTGTAAGTGGCGGTACGTCCGAAAACCTGTATGTCGCCAGTCCAGCCCAGACGCTCGTCGCGCTGCGGGCAGTCGGTCGGGATACTCAGGAAATTGCCCCGCTGTCCCCACTGTATGTTGCTGTATAACTGATTGACGGATTTATTGTCGGTAACGAACGACGCGGTTTCTTCGGCAGCCGTACCGACAACTTCGCCAACCAGCGATTCTATCTGTACGTCTTCCGTAGCTACAATGTCGCAATAGCGAAATCCGAAGAAAGCAGACGACGGATTATAGGTTTCGCCCTTCGGATCGCCTTTAAGCGTGTAGTGAATCATTGCCTTTGCTGAGCGCAGATTTCTGGTATAAAGGCTTCCGCCGGGTCCGTCGTTTCCGCGCGAATCGTCGCCGGTGTCGTTCAACATTTCTGCAAAACGTATTTTTACGCGACTGCCTGCAACGCCTTTCAGCCTGATTTTAATCCAGCCGACCATATTTTGACCCAAATCGTAAACAAGCGTTTCACCTTTTTTGAGCGAAACTGCGGTTTGTCGGTCATAAGTTTCCTTGACATTGACTGTGCCGTGAGTAGAGTTTGATTTGGAAACTCCATCGTATTTAACAATTTTGACTGGCAACCGCTGCAATTCGGGTCTTACCTGTACAGCAGGACCTGTAAAGGCTTTGATAGTTCCTTCAAAATCGGAACATGTTTCTGCCGGAAGCCAGGTCGAAGCCACGTATTCAGGAGTTGACCAGTCGCTTTCCTTTCGCGCGTCATAACTTTCGCCCGAATAAATATCTCCAATTCTGACCGGACTTCCGACGGCTGATTTCCATGTTGCAGGGTCGGAAACGACGGTTGACGTCGAACCGTCGGCATACTCTATCTGCAATTTGGCGATAAATCCTGACGGACGGCTTCCATAGCGGTTATGTCCGATAGCGCCTCTCCACCAGCCGGAAAATACGTATGCGCCGACTGCGTTTTTGCCGTTTTTCAAAAGACCGGTTATGTCGTATGTCGAATAGAAAACCGTTTTATTGTAACCTGTCCAGCCCGGCTTAAACTCGTCATAAATATAATTTCCATTGCCGTCAGGCGTTCCGACGCGCTGTCCGTTGATAAATACGTCGTATATTCCCAGTGCGGAGGCGTAAATTCTGGCGGAACGAATAGGTTTTGACAGTTCAAATTCGGTGCGGAACATTGGCGCTTCCATCAGATATACGCTGTCCCGATCTGTTATTCTATAATCTTTTCCCGCCGTATTTCCGGCTTCCATGTCGATAGCGTATCTGTCGGAAACGTCGTCCGATTTGCTAAACAGAAGCGGATTTGCCTTTATCCACCGCGCACCGTCCCAGCCAGCGTCCATCAGCCCTGTTTCAAAGAAGGCGGGTTCGCTGCTGCTCAGTTTTTTTCCGTTCCTGTCCCACACATCAACTTTCCAGTAATAGCGGGTCGAAGCCTTCAAAGCGTCGCCGCCGTATGCGATGTGAACCGAGCGGTCGGAAGCGACTTTGCCGGAATTCCAGACTGTTGTTTTAGCGGCTTTGTCGGCGCAGACAGTAATGGAATATGCGGTTTGAGCGGCTCCGCGTTTTGTCGCCTCCATTTTCCAGCTGAATCGCGGACGCGACACATCAATTCCGACCGGATTTTTCGCGTATTCCACGCGCAAGTCTGTTATTAAGGCGTTCGGTTTGCAGCCAGTTACAGAAACAAGTAAAAAACCAAACGCCGCGCAAAGAAAAAATATCTTTGACAAATCATTGAAATACTGTGTATTTTTCATATCTTTTACAATTAAACATATAATTAAATAATCGACAAAGGTAATATATTTTAACAGAAATCCGGTTTAATGGTACAAAAAAAATAACATGATTTTAACAATCTAAAATCAACGACCTGCGCAAATCTGCTATGTATCGCGTCGATACAGCCTGAAATTTTGTGAGGCGGATTTCTGCATCAGCAATATAACAATGCTATAAAACAGGGAAAATTAATAAAAAAACAAGGTCTGAAACGGCAGTCTGTGCAAACTTGTAACGGCAAGAAAAATAAGTTTGCACTTATTCTCTTTATTATTAGTAGTTTACAGGCATTGAAAAAATAGTATATTTACTATTGCACAGTTTAAGTAGAGAACGTATCTTTGCACCCGATTACCAATAATGGTAAAATTTTTAAATTTTTTATACATGAAAAAGGTCAGTAAAAAAATAATGCAGTAACACTGTTTGAATAATCTCGTGCCTTACTTTCTATGTCTGTGAAATAAAATCCTTTACCAAACTTCAAATCATTGCGCGTTATTTTGTCCTTTTTAAACTCTGTAAATTTTT
>JAIROW010000127.1 GCA_031257315.1 Prevotellaceae bacterium | reverse complement strand
CAAAATACAGTGTTGTGCGGCAGGTTGAGTGAGTTTAATAATTCGCGTTGACATATTGTCCACGCGGTTACATAATGCTTGGTTTCAATCAGTTCGGAACCGTTGCGATACAACGCTTGCTGAATCGCATATTTGGTAGTTCCGTACCCGTTTGCCACCTCTTTGGTGGTCATCAGATACTCGTGCTGCGCGTTTGGCAGTACATTCACGGTAACGCCTTCCGTTACCGTCATCGGCAGTAATGTGCCGGAAGTTTCATTCTTGTTGTAGGTCATATAACAAAAATTGCGATAAAAAAGAAACCCCGCCGTAGGTGTGACCTACACTTTACGACGGGCGTTAAGTAGCGGGTTGTTTCCGCGCCGCCACCGTAGCGGGGTTTCCATTTATCTCGTTCAAAAAAACAATTTACTGATTATTTTTGCCCAAGATGTAAAATGTAGATCGGCGGCAAAGGTAGCGCTTTTTTTTGAAAGTGCAAATTTTTTTTTTTGAAAAATGATTCCCCATAGGCAAATTTAACAACGCCGACGCCGTTATACAGTTTAAAAACGGAAAACAGATTGTCGTTGATTTCAAGAATATGCAGGGAAATGGAGTGAAATTAGATGATAGGCTTAAAGAATCATACGAGCAGGCTGATTATACCATTGTCAAGATTAAAGGTAGTCTGGATGTCCGCAAAATTCAAGAAAAGGCTGACCATTTCATGAAACAGCACCCTAAATTTAAGGGACTTTCTATTTACGACGACAGGGAAAAACTGATTTATGAGAACTATAAATAACCAAACAGAGGGCTTGCGCCCTCTGTCCAACGTGAAAACCCAGCTAAAAGCCCGATATGCGTTGATTTGAGCCGCAAAAGTACAACAAATATTTGAAATACACAAACGTTCTTTGACTTTTTGTCTTTTTTTGCGCTGGCACGGCTTGCAAAGCCGTGCCAGCAAAGAATGATAACAAAACTGTCTAAATTGTTTTGCCGCAATGTTTAGATTGTTTTGCCGACCAATAATTTTCGATGTATAAAAAATCACAGTATTTTTTTATACATAAAATATCATTAATGCTGCATGATTTTTTAAGCCGATTCTTGCATTTCGCCAGAAATGGAACGGCTTACTTGCTTTGTAACTTCTGCCGGCGACAGTCCGCAACCAAACAGATACATGAGTTTGGTAATTGCGGCGGCGGTGGTCATGTCGCGTCCCGAAACTACTCCGGTGTTTTCCAGACCTTTGCCCGATTTGTAACGGCTCATTTCAACAGAACCTGATGCGCACTGTGTTACATTTACTGTTACTATGCCTCTCTTCACGGCATCTTCAATTATGTCCAGAAACCATTTGTCGCCTGGGGCATTTCCCGCTCCGTAAGTTTCCATAACAACGCCTTTCAGTCCGGGTATCGAAAATGTCGCTTTCAAAACTGCGGACGATATTCCCGGAAACAGCCGGAGTATGGTTACACTGTCGTCCATTGCGTAATGAAATTTTACAGCCCTGTTTCTATCCGGCTTTCTAATCAGGTGATGTCCGTATTTTATGTACGTTCCCGCTTCGGCTAAAACCGGATAGTCGAATGAATTGAAGGCGTTGAAATTTTCGGCGTTGATTTTGGACGTGCGATTTCCTCGCATCAGAATATTTTGAAAGAAAACGCAGACTTCGGGAACAACAGCCTCGCCGTTATCGTGTCTGTCAACGGCTATTTCGAGAGCCGTAACGAGATTCTCCCTGCCGTCGGTTCTGATTTTTCCTATCGGCAACTGCGAACCGGTGAAAATTACCGGTTTGTCGGGGTTTTCGAGCATAAAACTTAATGCCGACGCCGAATAAGCCATTGTATCAGTGCCGTGCAAAATTACAAAACCGTCGTATTTTGTATAATTATTTTCAATAATTCGCAAAATTGCCTGCCATTTTTCAGGATTCATTTCCGACGAATCAACCGGTACATCGAATTGAACAGCGTCGATTTTAAATTTCAGACGGTTGATTTCCGGCACATATTTTTTCATGTAGTCGAAATCGAACGGTTTTAAAGCTCCGGTTTCAGCGTCTTCGACCATACCAATCGTACCGCCGGTATATATCAGCAATACAGAAGCATCTGTCATAATTATCAATTATCAGCTGTCAATTATTGCAATCCGCCCAATTTTCCTATATATTCGTAAATTCCGCTCAAAAAGCCGACAATAAGTATTCCAGCCGTACACAGCGCCAGACTCAACCTGTTGTACGGGTCGGTATGTATCCTTCCAACGGACTGTTCGTCAACCGGATTTATAAACATTGCTTTAACAATCAGCAGATAATAATAGAGCGACAGAACGGTATTTGCAAGCGCGATGGCTACAAGTGCGTAGTCGTTTCGGGCAAATGCCGATGCAAAAATAAAAAACTTGCTGAAAAAACCTGCAAATGGTGGAATACCTGCCAGCGAAAAAACTGCAAGCATCATAACGACAGCCAGACGTGGATTTTTCGCATAAAGCCCGTTGTATGCGCTAATATCCGTCCGTTGCGAACTGTTTTCTATCGACGTGATTACTCCGAAAACTGCCAGATTTGAAAACAGATATACAAGAATATAGTATATTGTAGCCGTTACTCCGTGTTCCGACATTGTTCCAATCATAATGTAGCCTGCCTGAGAAATGGACGAAAATGCGAAAAAACGTTTTATGTTCTTCTGTCTCAGTGCAAATAGGTTGCCTATTACGATTGTCAGCACCGTCAACAGCCACAGTATGTTGTGCCACACGGTTTCGATGTTTCCGAAAATACGATACAGTATAAATATAAGCGTAAATGAGGCTGCCGCCTTCGACGGTACTGAAAAAAAGGCGGTAACGCCCGTCGGCGAACCTTCGTAAACGTCAGCCGTCCACAAATGAAACGGCGCTACGGATATTTTGAACGCTATACCGGCAAAGAAAAATACGAAACCAAACAAAACAAGCACGTTGTCGATACTGGCGACAATGTCGTTGAAATACATGGTTCCCGTCGCTCCGTAAAGATACGATATTCCGAATATCATTATTCCCGACGACAGAGCGGTTGTCAGCACATATTTTGCGCCCGCTTCAGCCGACCGTTCCCTGTATTTGTCGTAAGCCGCCAGACACGACAGCGGCAGCGAAGCCATCTCTATGCTGATGTACAGCAGCATAAAATTATTTGCCGAAATCATGAAATACATTCCGAGCAGCGAGGCAAGCATTATTGTATAAAATTCGCCCTCTCTTTGCCTGATTGCCTTTGACGAGCGCAACCACTGTCCAGCCTGTAAAAACACGATCCAAACGGCTAAATTCAGTATATTTTTCATAAAAACAGTCATTTCCGACAGTACAAACATGCTGCCGAAAGCCGTTTCGACAGAATTTCCCGCGACGGAAAAAACAAAACCCGACAGCGTATGCAAACCGAAAACAATACATGCCACAAGCCTGAAATGCTTCATGGCACGTTCGGAAGCGTATATGTCGTATATCAGCAAGACAAGAAAAACGGCGACCAGTCCGATTTCCTGATATAATTTCAAAAGATTACCAAAATCCATTTCTTTCTGTTACAAATTTATACAAACAATAATTGCCCTTGACAACAAAATTTCCGGCAAAGGTATAACTTTTTCGGGAAACAAGTATAAAAAATATTTTGCAGCTCATGTACACGATTTTCAATATGCTTATAACTTGCCTGTTTCAAGCCGTTTACATGTACTGCATCGAACAAATAAATGAATACCACACAGGTAAAATTTTTTTATGCGAATCAGGAGTAAAAGAGTCCATAAAGGTAGAGTGTTCGGTATGATGTACCGGCTATGGAGAGTTTCAGTCCTTTTTTTTACAGCATTTTTTAACAGCATTTTCCATGCATTGAAAAGTCCTGTAAATGAAAGGGTTAATGGTTTCGCGAAAAAGGGTTAACCCTTTTGCTCAAAAGGGTTAATGGTTTTGGGTAAAAGGGTTAACCCTTTTACTCAAAAGGGTTAATGGTTTTACAGAAAAGGGTTAACCCTTTTACTATTTCATGGCGTGGACGCGGTGTGGCGTTACGGTTCGCAGGGCGATGCCATGCGCTTGTTGCCTGATGGCGCTTTCAGGTATTTTTGGACAGTCCATGTTCCGACTGTTTTTTTCCGCCGTGTTTCAGGACTTTTGCATCGACAAAAAATACGATTTCTTCGACAATGTTGTTGCAATGGTCGCCAATGCGTTCGAGTTTCCGTATCAGCAGATACGTTTTCATTCCGCAACGTATAAAGTCGGGGTTCTTACGCATGTAATCTGTAAGAATGTCGAGCGAAAGGCTGTAAAGCGTGTCGATTTCGTCGTCTTTCGACATGATTTTTCCCGACAGTTTGGTGTTTTCCGATTCGAGCGCCACGAAACAGTCGTAGAGCATGGTCAGCAGCAGGTCGAACATTTTTTCGAGCTGCAATTCTTCCAGCAGCTGTGCGTCGATTTTTTCAAAGTCGTCGTCGATTACAAACCGTGCAATTCCTTCGGCAAAGTCGCCGATACGTTCAAGCGTTATGCTGATTTTTATCAGCGACAGTACCAGCCGGAGGTCTATGGCTACCGGACTGTACAGCGCGATGTAGTTTTCGCAGTCGCTGTCGATTTTCAGCTCGTATGCGTCCACTCTTTTTTCGCGGCTGATGACAATACGCGCCGTTTCGACGTCGCGGTTAAAGAGCGCGTATTTCGATTTTTCGAGCTGCGACAGTACAATTTGCCACATCTGGTTTATTTCGTTTTTCAGTAACTGCAATTCTTTTTCGGTATGTTTCATGTTCTGTGTCTGTATTTTATTGCGTGTTCCGTATTTTTATGTCAAATTTTATCCAAACCGTCCTGTAATATAGTTTTGCGTCTGTTCGCGGTCAGGGTTTATGAATATTTTCTTTGTGTCGTTATATTCAATCAGTTCGCCCAGCATAAAGAAGCCTGTTTTGTCGCTTACCCGCGCAGCCTGCTGCATGTTGTGGGTAACAATTACGATTGTGTAATTTTTTTTCAGTTCATGTATCAGTTCTTCGATTTTTGAGGTCGAAATGGGGTCGAGAGCCGAAGCCGGTTCGTCCATCAGCAAAATTGACGGCGAAATAGCCAGAGCGCGGGCAATGCAAAGCCTCTGCTGCTGCCCGCCCGACAGTTCAAAAGCTGATTTTTTCAGCTTGTCCCTGACTTCGTCCCACAGCGCGGCGCATCGAAGCGATTCTTCGACGCACTGGCTTATGTACGATTTGTTGCCGGCGCCGTTTACTCTCAATCCGTATGCCACATTCTCGAAAACAGATTTCGGGAACGGATTTGGTTTCTGAAATACCATTCCCACTTTTTTTCGCAGTTCGTCCACCTGAACCGATTTGTGATAAATGTCCTGTCCGTCAATCAGGCATTTGCCACTAATGCGGGCATTGTCAATCAGGTCGTTCATTCTGTTGAAAAGACGCAGGAATGTCGATGTCCCGCATCCCGAAGGACCGATGAGCGCCGTTACCGTGTTTGTTTCCATTTTTATACTGATGTTTTTCAGAGCGTGGAAATCGCCATAGTAAAAATTTACGTCCTGTGTTTCTATCATGCGTTATTGATTTGATTATTTACCAGCGTTATGCAAACCTGTAATATTTGACGGCGTACAGCGCATTGCAGAGACGCGATTAACTGCGTCTCTGCAATGCGTCGCGAATATCATATCCAAATCTGCATAAATTCTATTATTATCATATTTCGTCATGCAAATAAAATTATACTTTTTCTTGACTGTGCGTAACATTATATTCTTCGTATATAATTACTTTATCTTTTTTCCGAAACATTTCCGCAGAATACCAGCAAGCATGTTCATAAGCAGCACAATTGCAATCAGCGTCAGCGCCGAGCCGTAGGCTACCGGACGCGAGGCTTCGATGTCCGTGCCGCTGGTTGCAATTACATAAAGATGATATGGCAGCGCCATAACCTGGTCGAAAATACCCGTCGGCAGTTTAGGTAAAAAATATGCCGCTACGGTAAACAGTATCGGCGCCGTTTCGCCCGACACTCTGCCAATCGAAAGAATCAGCCCTGTAACGATGTTCGGAAAAGCCATCGGCAGTATAATTCTTGCCACTGTCTGCAACCTTGTAGCTCCCAGCGCAAGGCTTCCGGTACGGAACGAATCGGGTATCGCTTTCAGCGCTTCTTCCGTAGTGCGGATAATAAGCGGCAAAATCAGAAGTCCAAGCGTCAACGAGCCGGCAATAATTGAGTCTCCAAACTTGAAGGCGTTGACAAACAGCGCCATTCCAAACAGTCCGAAAACAATGGAGGGTATTCCTCCAAGATTATTTGTCATTATGCGAATAAACCGTACAAGTTTGCCGTTTCCGGCATATTCGTTCATGTATATCCCCGACATAACGCCAAGCGGGAAGGCAAAAACAATGCTGCCTGCCACAAGACAGAGCGTCCCGACAATTGCCGGAAAAATGCCGCCCGAAGTCATGCCTTCGCTTGGCGCGGACGTCAGAAATTCCCAGCTGATTACCCCGATTCCGTTGTAAACAATAAATCCGAGAATCCATACAAGAATACCGACGACCAGCAACCCCAGAAGCCTGAAAATAAAGAACGCAATTTTTTGCGACGTTTTTTTGCTCATGCCTGTTTCCCCCTGTTGCGTTTCGATATTATTTCGGCAGATATGCTGACAGCCATTGTTATCACAAACAGAACGCAGCCCAGCACAAACAGCGCCTGATAATGCACGCCTCCGCCCGGCGCTTCGCCCAGTTCGGCGGCAATTGTAGCCGGAATGGTGCGTACCGGTTCAAACAGCGAATGTGGCATTACGGCGGCGTTGCCCGTAACCATCAGTACAGCCATTGTTTCGCCCACAGCCCGTCCCGTTCCCAGCACGACGGCGGCAGTAATTCCCGACGCTGCATAGGGTACAACTACGCGGTAGATGGTTTGCCAGTGCGTTGCTCCAAGCGCCAGACTTGCCTCGCGCATTGCCTTCGGAGTATTGCGCATTGCGTCTTCGGCGACTGTAATTATGGTAGGCAACGCCATTATTGCCAGTATCAGGCTGCCTGCGAAAGCTGTTTCGCCAACCGGCAAATTAAGCGTCCGCTGTATGAGCGGGACAAGTACCGCCAGCCCGAAAAATCCATACACTACCGACGGTATGCCCGCCAGCAGCTCGATGGTCGGTTTCAGTATTTTGCGGGTGCGCTCGTTTGACAGTTCCGACAGGTAAATTGCAACGCCCATACCCAGCGGAAGAGCTATAAGTATGGCAAACAGACTTACCCAAAGCGTCCCCGCAATCAGCGGAAGAATACCGAACTGGGGCGCGGGCGTAGCTGTTGGAAACCATTCTTTGCCCCCGAATATGTCTGAAAAACTGATTTCAGGAATTTTGAGAATTTTTACAGACGGATTTTCTGCCGGCGCATACTTTTCGGGAATAAAAGCGAGAATTGCAGGATTTTGAGAAATTGTTTCGCCTAATTTTTCGGGAAGCAATGAATAATCTTCTCCAAGCTCTTCGTCGGAATAGAGCGAAAATATGTCGTCGAAACGGAACAGCGAGATTTCCATGTCCTTACCGCCGAGTTCATTCCAGTTAGCTGTTTCCGAATCAAAAATCCGCTTAATCTGATACGGATTCAAAACATCTGTCGAATTTGTAGAATGAACGCAAAGCACGTATCCCTTTTCGATTGCCGGACTGCCAAACAGCCCCGAAGCTTCTTTGAACAGGAATATCACAATCAGCAGAATAGCCAGACTTGTAACGCTTCCGCTCAAAGCCAGCAATCCTTCGACCAGATGTTCCGCAAACCGTCGCAGCGCTTTCATTTAACGGTAATAAATCCTGTTTCGGCAACAATTTTCTGTCCTTCGTCCGACAGTACGTAGTTTATAAAGGGTTTCACTTTTTCTTCCGATTTAGTTTCATAATAATAGTACAGCGGGCGCACAACCGGATAGGTTCCATTTTTGGCATTGGCAATCGACGGTTCTACAAACGTTTTACCGCCGTCGTATGAAACGCTAAGGGCTTTCACCGACCTGTTCACATAAGCCAGTCCCACATAACCGATAGCGCCCTTTGTCTGGCTTACAGACTGGATAATTGCTCCGGTAGCGGGCATACTCATAATTCCGCTTACATAATTTTTGTTTTTCATTACGTTTTCCTTGAAAAATTCGTATGTTCCCGAAGATGTTTCCCGCGAATAGGGGATAATTTTCATATCGTCGCCGCCGAGTTCTTTCCAGTTTTTGATTTTGCCGGTAAAAATACCTTCCAGCTGTTCGCGCGTCAGTTTCCCGACCTTGTTTGAAGAATGTACCGTAACGGCAAGCGCGTCGTATGCGGCAACGATTTCCTTGACCGTTTTACCGTCTTCGCGCAGCCTGTTTTTTTCGTCAAACTTTATTTTCCGCGACAACTGGGCAATATCCGCCGTTCCTTCGACAAGCGCCGAAATCCCTGTACCGCTGCCGCCTCCGGTTACTGTTACAACAGCCTTCGGATTAGCCTTCATGAAACTCTCCGCCTCTTTTTGCGACAGCGGAAGCATCGTATCCGAACCCTTAATTTTTTGAGCGCAAACATTTGATACGCCGCCCAAAATCGCAATAAAAATAAAAAACGCTCTTTTCATCTTAACACTGTTTATTGTTACTGTTATTCAAAATACATAAAATTAACATCAAATTTATCTGTCGTTTTGACGGCGCAAAATTACAGTCCTGTCAATACAAAATCGACACAAACAGGTTACAATTTTGTTACGTCTGCAATTCTGTCAAAAAAACTAATCATGAAATTATGTAAAATTCATACGATTAATCTGTTAATTATGCGAATATGGAGTTAAAATGTCCCGCAGGGACAAAACTTTCATAACCGCAGGCGAGCGCAGCGTTGCCTGCGGACTTTGCCTACGTACAGCGAGAGTTTTGCCCATTCGGGCAAGTTTGGCGCTTTTGCAATGCCGCAGGCAACGCTACGCTCGCCTGCGGTTACGAAAATTAAGCCCATTCGGGCTAAAAGTCAGAGTGTTCAGAACACGGCTTGAAAAGCCGAACCTTCATAACCGCAGGCGAGCGCAGCGTTGCCTGCGGCTAAAAATGACAACAACAGACTGCCTGAAAGGCAGAACTCTATCGCAAAAGCATTAAAGTTTTGCCTTTCAGACAATGATGAGAACGATTGTGCTACCGCATACAAGCGAAGCGCGGTATGCGGTTATGAAAATTTAGCCCATTCGGGCTAAAATAACGTTTTCAACCCTTGATTCGCATTTTTTATGAAAATCATGAAATTCTGTCAATTTCATACGATTAATCTGCTAATTATGAAAATCATGAAATTATGTAAAATTCATACGATTAATCTGTTAATTATGAAAATTATGAAATTATGAACAAAAATACCGCTGTTAAAAAAAATTGTATTAACTTTGCCGCGAATTTTTGCAGTAAATACGGTTTTTTAGAATAATTGTTAAAGTGAACGGGTAAAGCCGTGAAAGTAAAATATATAAACAATTTAAATTTATCAATATTAAATTTGTAGCAATGAGATTTTTTTTATCAAAAAAACAGCGTAATCAAAAAGACGAGAACGCGCACCCGAATGAAAACGGGGAAGTTATTACGGATAAGCCTGACGACAAACTGTCGAATACAGTTTATTCGATAGAATACGGCACAGGATTTCCGATTGATCTAATCTATGCGGTTTTAAAAAAAGACTACAGCAACAGAGGCTACAACGACGCTCTGGTTTGTCCCGACATGTCTTACAGAGATATAAACCTGTCGGTTATTCGTAACGAGCTGGAAGTTTATTTTCGTCAGCTGACGGTAAAATACGAAGATATGCTGCGAGATATTGACTACAAAATAATATCGCGCACCGAAGCCGGTTTAATGAGTATAGTTGAACTGCTTAAATCGAAAAGGGAAATATGTATAAAACATGTTGAAGAACTGCAAAAAATGAAGCAGGACTTCGATAAAGAAGAACCTTACATGACCGGCAATCTCAAATCGTATGAAGCCGGTTTTACTCGTGGAATTACATCTCTTTCATTAAAATCTTTGAATACCGACATATTATGAAACTGAAAAATTTATGGATAAATCTCGGCTGTTTCCTTACCGGCTGGAATACTGAAATTTTAAATTCCAGTACGGAAGCAAGTTACAAACAGTTAAAAAAATACGTTTCGGCGCTGTCAATACTGATAATTCTATGGTCGCTTATCGGTTATTCGTTTGCGCAACGCTATATTCACGCGCCGTGGTGGGGCTGTCTGATTACAGCCATAATTTTTGTCGTTATAATTATTCAAATTGAACGTCAGATTATCCTGACCGTCGGAACAGCGCGTTTAATGGCAGTTTTTCGCTTCATAATCGCATTAATCATGGCAGTATTAGGCTCTGCAATCATCGACCAGATTATTTTCAAGGAAGATATTGAAAAGAAAATGATTGAAATTGTTGACCGTCAAGTAAAGGAACTGTTACCGCTGCGAGTGTCCGAAATCGACCACAGCCTGCAAAAATTACAGACAGAAATCGATTCGTTACAGAAACGTAATACGATATTGAACGAAGACATATCGAAAACGCCGATGTTTGAAACCGTCTCAAGCGTCAGCACATCTGAAAAAGTAAAGACGCCTGACGGAAGAGATTCGACTGTACACAGAACAACGACGACAAAAAATCAAATTCCAAATCTGAAAATCGTAGAAAGAGACTACGGTCTGAAACGGATAGAAACGGTCAGAGGACAAACGCTGAAATATGATTCGCTGAAATGGAATGTCGAAGAAAATTTAAGAACAGAACTTAAATCAAAACAGGGTTTTCTTGAAGAATTAAGGGCAATGATAGAAATAGTACTAACGAGAGTCGAAGCGCTTGTCTTTTATATCGTACTGTTTTTATTTTTAATGTCTCTGGAACTATTTGTTGTTTTCAGCAAAATTGGCGATACAAAATGCGATTACGACATGATTGTAGAATATCAGCTGAATCAGAAAAAGAAAACTCTGGATTTGTTGAGCAATAAAAAAATACAATAACAATCACCGCTGTTTGAAATGTATGGATATTTAAGTCATACAGCTGATTACCAGTACAGTGTAAAAATGTATAAAAAAAAATTTGCGCATTTGATTGGAATATTAAAAAAAAGCTGTAATTTTGCACCGTACAAAAGTAAAAAAATTTGTAATGGAAAGGATTTGTTGCATTTTTTTAAAGTAATAAATGATATGAATCATTGATTACTGCACAGGTAAGTCGGTTCATAAAACAGACTGTGAAACAAAGAATAAAAAAATATTTTGAATAAGATAAACAGGGATGCTGAAAACTGTACAGAGTAGGCAATTATTTAATTATTAGTACAATGAAAAACTTTAAATTATTATTTACGATGGTATTTCTGTTTGGCGTTTACGGTACGGTAAATTGTCAGATAGAAGACAAAATGAAGAATGAAGGCGTAGTTAAAGGCTTCATTATCAAGGACGGAGTAGAAACCGAAGGCTATATCAAAGCCAAGGGAATAATATACTCCAGAGAACAATACTATTCTGCACCATGGCAGTTTCAGGACGATATAAGGTTTATTCCCAAAGATGTATTTGAAAATACGCCGAAAATCAAGAGCAAACTTTATAAGAAATACGCTCCCAAAGACATTGACGCCTATCGGTACGAAGACATGTTATTCGAATCCGTAAAATACGCCGACATGTCGTCCGTTAACATCAACATGTTTTCGCAACGTATGTTTATGAGAAGAATTATTGACGGTAAAATATCCGTATTTTATCATTACGTAAGTCCTCCAGTGGTACTTGTAGGCGAACCAATTGAACCCTATTATGTTTCCTGCGCCAAAGAGCAGGTTGTATATCGCAAGGACAAAGACGGAAAACTGAAATTAATGGATACCGTTTCGGGCATTAACCTTGATAAGGAATTGGATAATTGTCAGTATATCAGAGAAAAACGTGAAAACGGCGGATATTCCGGAAACCAGATGGAAATACGGCTGAGTGTTATTGAGGATTATAATAAAAATTGTGATTGAATATTGAACCTTTGTCCGCGTAATCAATTGACATTTGTTAATTGATTACGTGGACAAATAATATACTGTACACAAAATTACCACTTTATTCTCTGATTGCCAAATTTTTATAACCGCATACTTTTCACATCACCTCCAATTATTTATGTGATAACAAAACGAAAAATAAACGCACAATGAAAAAAGCAGTAATCATATTAAGCGTACTTGCGCTATCCATAAACAGTTATGGACAGAATTGGGCTGACAGTATATTTTATTCGAGTATTCGCCCAAATGAAGAGTTAAAATTAAACACACTCTATACTGATACCGTTGAGTATCGTGGCGATTATGAAGATCTTCTTATGCTCATACAAAAAGATGCTGAAACAACCGGAGCATTTTTCTGCGATGGTATTTGCGAAATAGCTTCCGATTTGAATCTGAATCCCGGCGATATTGTAGAAATACAGTGGAAAATAGACAGTTTTCGCAACGAAGTTGATAAAGAGTTGCTCTTGTTTGGAGAATATGTTATAGAAATAACCAAGATAAAAGACGGCATATAGCTGCTGTTTCTTACAAAAATCAATTTAGGAATAATATTGGGTAATCATTTTTAGTTAATTAAGGTTGTGGAATATTTGCCAGTC
>JAIROW010000096.1 GCA_031257315.1 Prevotellaceae bacterium | reverse complement strand
TCGGACTTGCAAAAGGAAGAACGGAAGGAGAGAAAATTGGACTTGCAAAAGGCGAAAGGAAAAAGGAAACAGAATTTGTTTTCAATCTTGCAGACAACGGTTTTTCTGCCGAACAGATTGCAAAATATACAAATTTACCGGTAGAAACCGTTATACAGATTTTAAATCATAAAAAATAAATACAGAATGGAAGAATTAAATGTAATTATACGGCTGGATACTTATCATATTGACAAAAAATTTTCACAGGAAGAATTTGAAATTTTTACGGAGCAGTTTTACAACGGTGAAGGATACATCTCGCTGAATATTCCCGTCAGTGCAATTCGTGATTTTTATGTCAGTAATCCGGGATATTACAGCATAGAAAAGTCAGAGTAGAGACTTCGACGACAGTATCCTGAAATTTTTCGGACCTTCAACCCTTGTTGGACAGCCTCATGTTGGTTTAAGAGGCGTATGCCTTTCTGCCGAGCGATATATATATCGTAAATTAATGCGAATCAGAAGTAAAAATGTCCCGCAGGACATTTTTACTTCTGATTCGCATTAATGATTGATAAACATAAAGACGTTGCAATGCAACGTCTCTACAAATGCAAAAAAGCAGGCGGATTTTTTGAAAAAAACTCGCCTGCTTTTATCAATTGTCAATTATCAATTATCAATTGTCAATTCAATACGTGTCGAACCACAGTTTTGTAGTCAGGAGGTCTGCGCCTTGCCGCGCAACGGCTGCTTCGCGGTTCTTGCGGTTGAGCGACTGTTCGGTGCCGGGGTATAACAGCCGCACGGGTATTTCTCCGTCAAGCACGCTTGCAGGTCCTGCCGCGAGTTGCGGATAGTCTAAGCGTCGCCATTCGGTAAATGAGTCCAGTCCCTGTCCGAAGAATGCAATCCATTTCTGTTCGCCGATGGATTTTTTCCAGTTTGTTGCATCGTACTGCACGGCTGGCTGCGACAGGTATGCTGTGACAATGGCGGGGTCGGTTATTCCAAACTGTGCAAGCGAGGCTGTAATTGCCTGTCTGTAATAGTCCTGTGCGGTTACGCTTCCGCTGATGTATCCGCGCTGTACGGCTTCGGATAGGTTGAACAGTACTTCGGCATAACTGTATATGACGGCTGGCGCGGCTGACGAGATAAAGTATTTGCCCGGCAGCGAAATTTTGTCGAAGCCCTGATTGTTGGCAGCTTCGTCTGTCAGTCCGTTTGCCCCGCCGGCATAATCGGTTGTTGAATTGTCTTTTGGTAAATCGGCATATACGGGCAGGCGCGGGTCGTTAAGCGATTTCAGTTTATCGACAATGGTTTTTGAAATTCGATAGTCGTTGCGGCTGACAAAGTGCGCGTGCTGCGGATTGTTGTATGGCGACGAAGTGTAAACAAACTGAAACGTTTCGCTGTTGCTGCCAATCAGTTCCGACAGGTTGAGCGACGAAATAATCTGCTTTGCCTTGTCCGGTTCGCGGTCGGCAGTGCGCAGGGCAATGCGAAGTTTGAGCGATACGGCAAATTTGCGCCATTTTGCAATGTCTCCGTTATATACGACGTCGCCCGAAAGTTTTTCGCCATCTGTTTTCAGAAGTCTGAGTGCTTCGTCGAGGTCGGACTGCAAACCGGCGTAAACGTTTTGCTGAGCGTCGTATAACGGTGTAATGCTTTTGCCTGCTTCGGTGTATGGTATATCGCCGTAACTGTCGGTCAGCAGAAGGAAAACCCATGAGCGCAGCGTCAGAGCCGCGCCTTTGCAGTTGCTGTTTGCCGTTTTGTCGTCGAGCGCAAGAATGGAGTTAAGGCTTGCAATGATGTTTGTATAGCTCGTATTCCAGAGTGTTGTAACTGAGCCGTCGGTGTTTGTTATGTCGTAGCGGTCTGTCGAGCCATACTGAATGGCAGCCCAGTGTTGAACGAACAGCAGCGTTCCTCCGTAACCGGCAGCGCTTCCCCAGTAGAGGTCTGCGCCGTTTTTTTCGGCTCCCGTAAGCAGATATACGGGGTTGGGTGCTTCTGTTGCGTTGGGGTTTTTGTTTATGTCGTCAAGCGATTCGCTGCACGATGCAAACAGGACTGTTATTGCAGCCGCATAAGATATGATATTTTTTCTCATCTTGTTTTCGTATTTGAATAATTGCATGATAGTTAAAATTTAAAATTGATATTAAATCCGAAAGAGCGTGTTGTAGGTCTGGTCAGCGCTTCTACCCCCTGTACGTTACTTGTGTTGAGCGACGCTTCGGGGTCGATGTTCAGGTTTTTGTCGCGATAAAGAATGGCAACATTGTGCGCTACCGCGGCGACTGTCAGCCCTGTCAGTCCAAATTTCTGAATAAATTTGTGGTTGAACGTGTAGCTGAGGCTTATGTCGCGCAGCTTGATGTAGGAAGCGTCGAAAACATACCTTTCGTGAACGCCGTTTGAAGCATTGTAATAGCTTTCTGCCGATATTTTCACGTCGTTTGCCTGTCCCGTACTTTCGCTGATACCCTGAAAAATCATGCCGTCGTCACGGACATTGCCGTCGCTGTCAGTCCATGTCAGCCCTCCGAACTCGGCAGAGCGTCCGAAAACTGTTTCAGCATACACTCCTGTGCGGGTACCGGTAGCCGCCGAACTTGAATAGAGCGAAGCGCCGAAACTGCCGTCAATCAGAACTGACAGCGAGAGGTTTTTGTAGCTGAAAGTGTTAGTAACAGCCCCTGTCCAGTCGGGCGTGAAATAGCCGAGAATTTTATTGGTCGGGTCGCGCAGAGGCAGTCCCTTGTCGCTGACAAGTATTTCGCCTTTTTCGTTACGTCTGTATGCCACGCCGTAAATAGCGCCGTAACGCTGTCCGACTTCGGCTATAATCTGCGGTCCAGCCGAGCCGATAACGTGCCGTTCAAAAGCGCCGTCTTTGTCAAGTTCAACTACCTTGCTGCGGTTTGCGGCATAGTTCAATCCAATATCCCATTTAAAATTTCTAATTTTTACGGGCGTAACATTCAGCTGTATTTCAATACCCCTGTTGTTAATATTTCCGGCGTTGATAAGCTGATAGCTGTAACCGCTTGCCGCCGATGTCTGCGCGTTCAGTATCTGGTCGATGCTGCTCGTGTTGTATAATGCAATATCGACCGACAGTCGGTTGTCTAAAAATCCTGCTTCTATCCCCAGTTCGGCAGATTGCGTGCGTTCGGGGCGAATGTCGGGATTGTTTTTTGTGCTGGAGATAGTCTCAACGGGGCTGCCATTGAAAGCCTGCGATATGTTATATACGGTAATCAGCTGGTAGGGGTCGGCGTCGCTGCCGACTTCAGACCAGCCGCCGCGCAGTTTGAGAAACGAAAGAGTGCGGCTCTTTATATCAAGAGCGTCTGTCAGCACGACGCTTGCCGTTGCCGAAGGGTAGAAATACGAACGGTTGCTTGCCGGCAGCGTACTGCTCCAGTCGTTGCGTCCGGTGATATTCAGAAAAGCCCAGTTTTTGTAGCCGATTTGCGCCGAAGCAAAGCCGCTGTAAACGCGCAGTCGCCTGAATACGTTGGCTGATTCGAGCGGCTCTTTTGAATTGCTCAGGGTAAAAAGGTCGGGGGCTGCCAGTTTGGTAGCTTTTTGCCAGTTGTTTGAATAATGGTTGTTGCGGACATTGTATCCTGCAACAGCGTCCAGCGACCAGTCCGAAAAGCTGCGTTTGAAGTTGAACAGCGCTTCGGTATTGTCTTCGCTTACGGTATATGCGTCTTCGGCGTATGAACCGTCTGGACTGCCCGAACCGGAAGAGCCTGTTTTGATTTTGTACTTTCGACGGTCGGTATAATAGTCAGTGCCTGAACGGAAACGGAAATCCAGTCCTTCCAGCAGGTTTACGCTGAAATGAATGTCGCCAATAATTCGGTTGCGCTGCTGCTCGGTGGTATTGAAATAACATTCCCAGTAAGGATTGTCGTAATAGTTTGCGTTCCAGTTTTTATTGGTTTGGTAGCCTTTTTTCAGTTCCTTAGTATCGACCTGCCGTCCGAACCACAGAAATTGCAGCATGATACTCGAAGCGCGGTAGTTGCTGCCTGTGGGCGAGCCGCCGCTTGGCACGTTTGGCGCGTCGGTGATAATGTAGTTGGCATTTGCGCCGACTTTTATTCTGTCGTTCAGTTGATAGTCGCCGTTGAACGTAAAGTTTGTTTTCCTGATTCTCGTGTTTGGCAGCGTACTTGTCTGGTCTTGATAATGAGTTCCCAGCCGGTAGCTGAACCGGTCGCCGGCATTGGCAATTGACACGCCGTAGTCCTGCGTTATGCCTGTTTCAAAGAAATCGCGCACGTTGTCGGGGTGCGCCACCCATGGCGTAGCCTGTCGAACGCCGTTAACGACAGGGCTGTCGAACTGCGGAATAAGCCGTCCGTCGAGACGTGGACCCCAGCTTTCGTCCGCTCCGTCGCTTTTGCCGCCGCCTTTGCCGTCCACATAGCTAAACTGACCGCCCATACCCTGTCCGAACTTGTCCTGAAATTCGGGCAGCGTGGCAACTGTTGCAAACGACCATCCTGCCGTTACATTAATACCGAGACCTTTTTGCGACTTGCCCTTTTTGGTGGTAATCAGAATCACGCCGTGCGCAGCCCGCGAGCCGTAAAGCGCCGCCGCATTGGGACCTTTCAGTATGTTGAGCGATTCGACGTCTTCTGGATTGAGGTCGGCAATGGCATTGCGGAAGTCGCGGCTCTGATCTCTGCCCGAAGCGGGAAGCAGCTGCGAATTGTCAACCGGAACGCCGTCAACCACAAAAAGCGGCTGATTGTTGCCGGCAATGGAAGTTTCGCCGCGAATAACAATGCGCGACGCGCCAATATCGCCCTGCGCGTTGGTGATGCGCACTCCGGCGGCTTTACCTGCAAGCGCGTTGACTATGTTTGAAGACGTATTGCCGTTGATATTCTCGCCCTTAACGTTTTGCGTGGCATACCCAAGCGATTTCTTTTCGCGCGTGATACCCAGCGCGGTAACTACTACCTCTTCGAGTTCGGCAGTCTCTCTTGAAAGGCTGACGTTGATAACGGTACGCGCTCCGGCGACAGTTTCCTGCGTAACGAAGCCCATGAAATGGAACGACAGAACATTGTCTGCTCCTGTCGAAGCGATTGAATAGTTTCCGTCAGCATCTGTAATTACGCCGACATTTGTACCTTTTAAAACTACGGAAACACCCGCGAGCGCCGTTCCCGACTCGTCGGAAACCCGTCCGGTAATCCTTCCCTGCGCCAGCAGAGAGACTGGAATCCAGAGCGCAAACGCTGTCGCTGCAATTGTGCGCAGCGCTGCTTTGATTAATGATTTCTTATTCATACTTTTTATTATGTTAAACATTCAAATTTTTAATCGAATTTTTTTAATCTGAGTTATGTATTATTACTGTTCGACAGTCAAATTTGCAACAGCCATTTATAACTCTTTTAATTTTTAATTAAAAAAAGCTGTCCGTTTTGTTTCGGACAGCTTTTTTAACATTCTTTATTTATCAACTACTGTTTATGATATGCGCGTGAAATGTCTGCTGTCCGGTTACTGCAATCGGGCTTCATACACATCAACATACAAATATTTTTATTATATAATCTGTAAACATTCATAACATTCATAACATCAATTTTAACACTAAATTTTTTGCAAAGGTACGGCGACGGAACGGTTGTGGAAATACCAGATTTGTGGTATATTTGAATTTGTTGACAAAAAATCCAGACACATACGCTTAAACATAAATCCTGTTAATATCGAGTTTCAAGACAATTTTTTTCAGTTAGAATCTTTTTTTCAGTTTAAAATATCCTTTTTATTTGCAAGTTCTATTGCTTTTTTTAAAGCTCCAAGTTTATTATTAACTTCCAATAATTCATTTTCGGGCTTTGATTTTGCAACTATGCCTGCGCCTGCCTGATAGTAAAGCGTATTGTTATGACTTATAAAAGTGCGTATCGTTATTGCCTGATTCAGATTTCCGTTAAATCCGATATATCCGATGCAGCCGCCGTAAATTCCGCGCGGATGCTTTTCTATTTCATTAATCAGCTGCATTGCCCGTACTTTTGGTGCGCCGGAAAGCGTACCGGCAGGAAAAGTGTCGGTAAAAAGACTTATACGGTTAACATCATTCGATATTTCACCGCAAATTCTTGAAACCATGTGTATTACATGCGAATAAAACTGTATTTCTCTGTATGATTTTACCTGAACATTTGACGAATTGCGGCTTAAATCATTGCGGGCTAAATCGACCAGCATTACATGTTCGGCATTCTCTTTCGGGTCTTCCAGCAGTTTTTGAGCAAGCTGCGCATCTTTTTCATCGTCGCCTGTTCTGTGAATTGTTCCGGCAATAGGGTCGATTGTTGCAATATTGTTTTCGACTTTTATATGCGTTTCGGGCGACGAACCGAAAATTCTGAACGAACCGAAATCGAAATAAAACAGATACGGTGAGGGATTTATTGAACGTAAAGCTCTGTAAACCTTGAAGTCGTCGCCCGAAAACTGCTGCTCGAAACGGCGCGAAAGCACAATCTGAAAAACATTGCCACGCAAACAGTTTTCAATGCCTTCTGTTACCATTTTTTTATACTCATCGTCTGTAATTGAAGATGTTACATTATCGACAGAGGAAAAATCGTAACTTGGAAAATTCCGGCAGTCGATGACCGAAATCAGTTCGTCGATTCTGCTTTCTTCGTTTTCTGTCAAATTTTCGATAATGGTCATTTCATCGCGCAAATGATTTATTGCTATTACAAAACGATAGAGAATATACTTCATTTCCGGCAGTTCTGACTGTCTGTTTTCCTGAATATCAATGTTTTCAAGATATTTAACTGCATCGTATGACGTATATCCAAAAAATCCGTTTATCTGATCTTTATTGCCCGACAGTTCAAAATTCTGTATGTATTCATTTAATAATGATTGAATATTTTGACTTTTAATTTCAGATTCTGTAACATATCCGTCGGGATAAATCATTTTAGCAACGTGATTTTTAACCGAAAAACTTGCAATCGGCTCGATACCGATAAACGAAAAACTGTTTTCGGACGAATGATAGTCGGAACTTTCGAGCAATGCCGACTGCGATGACATATCTCTCACTTTAAGATAGATACTTACCGGCGTCTGTAAATCGGCAAGCAATTTTCGGCATCTGATATTGATTTTTGTTTTCATGTTTTTTGTCTTTATAATTTAAAATTATTAATATAAGTTTCCATATCTTTATCTCCCCGTCCCGAAAGCGTTAAAACAACTATGTTATCAGGTTCAAATTTTTTCTGTTTAAAAATTCCGAGCGCATGAGCCGATTCCAGCGCCGGTATAATTCCTTCTGTTTCAGTAAGTTCAAAAGCGGCGTCCAGAGCTTCTCCGTCGGTTACGGCATAATAGTCAGCCCGTTGAGTAGCAGCAAGATTGGCATGAACCGGACCGATGCCCGGATAGTCAAGTCCTGCCGAAATTGAGTAAGGCTCGGTAATTTGACCGTCGTCGTTCTGCATAACGAAAGTGCGGCTGCCATGAATTATTCCTTTTTTTCCCAGTTTTATGGTAGCGGCAGTTTCGGCAGTGTCCACGCCCTTGCCGGCAGCCTCTACTCCAATGAGTTTCACCCTGTTATCGTTTAAATAATGATAAAAGGTACCGGCGGCATTGCTTCCTCCGCCAACGCAAGCGACAAGATAGTCGGGATAATTTCTGCCTTCCTTTTCAAGAAGCTGATGTTTAATTTCTTTACTTATTATGCTCTGAAAACGTGCAACCATGTCGGGGTATGGATGAGGTCCTACGGTTGAACCTATAATGTAATGAGTATCCGACGGGTTGCAGCACCAGTCGCGGATTGCTTCATTACAGGCGTCTTTCAGAGTTTTGTTTCCGCTGTGAACCGCGCGAACTTCTGCGCCAAGCATTTTCATTTTCTGTACATTGAGATTTTGACGCAAAATATCTGTATGTCCCATGTAAACAATACATTTAATACCCGTTAGAGCGCAAACCGTAGCTGTCGCCACGCCGTGCTGCCCTGCGCCGGTTTCTGCAATAATTCGAGTCTTCCCCATTCGACGCGCTAAAAGTATCTGACCTGCGGTGTTGTTTATTTTATGCGCTCCAGTATGGTTTAAATCTTCGCGTTTAAGATAAATTTTTGTAGAATATTTATCAGACAGTCTGTTTGCAAAATATAAAGGCGACGGTCTGCCGACATAATCCCGCATCAATGTTTCAAATTCTGCCTGAAATTCTCTGTTTTCAATAATTTCAAGATAACATTTTTTTAAATTTTCTACATTTGAATAAAGAATTTCGGGAATATAAGCCCCGCCAAACTCGCCATAAAAACCTTCATTATTAATATTGTAATCCATGATATTGACAGTCAATTTCAATCAATTTAATTTGTTATTTTTTTACTTAACAGTTCTGCCGCCATTTCTTTCAGTATGTATTTGCGAATTTTTCCGCTGCCTGTCAACGGATATTCCTTGACAAAAAATACGTGTGGCGGAATTTTGTAGCGTGCAATCTGTCCGCGACAGAAATCCTTAACATCTTCTTCTGTAAGCGTTTCACCCTCTTTCAATATGATAAAAGCGCTCGGCACTTCGCCGTATTTTTCGTTGGGCGCGGCAACTACCTGAACGTCCTTTATCTGTGGAAGTTTGTATAAATATTCTTCTATTTCGCGAGGATAGATATTTTCGCCGCCTCTTATTATAATATCCTTGATTCGTCCTGTTATTCTGTAATATCCGTTTTCGTCTTTTACTCCCAAATCGCCTGAATGTAGCCAGTTGTCCTTGTCGATTACGGTGGCGGTGGCTTCGGGATTTTTGTAATAGCCTTTCATTACAAGATAGCCTCGACAGCACATTTCGCCCTGTTCGCCAACGGCACATTCTTCTCCTGTTTCGGGGTTAAAAATTTTGACTTCGGTATGCGGATAATTTTTACCGACAGTTGTACAGCGTGCTTCAAACGGGTCTTCAAGAGTGGAGTGCGTCATTCCGGGCGACGATTCTGTTAACCCGTAAACGCTTGTAATGTGCGTGATATGAAGTTTTTCCGTTACTTTTTTCATCAGTTCTATGGGACAGAGAGCGCCAGCCATGATTCCTGTTCGCAACGAACTGACGTCGAACATGTCGAACATCGGGTGTTCAAGCTCGGCAATAAACATGGTCGGTACGCCGTAAAGCACGGTACACCGCTCTCTCGATACGGAAGCGAGTACTGTCAGCGGGTCGAAGCGTTCGACCATTACCTGCGTCGAGCCGTGCGTAAGGCAACTCATGGTTGCAAGAACTATCCCAAAACAGTGAAACAGTGGTACGCAACAGCAAAGTTTATCGTTTTCGGTAAATTTCATTCCGTCGCCGGTAAACAGTCCGTTGTTTACAATGTTGTGGTGTGTGAGCATCACGCCTTTTGGGAATCCAGTAGTCCCCGACGTATATTGCATGTTTACAATATCACGACAGGAAACTGTATTTTTAACGGCGTTCAATTTTTCATATCCTGTATTTTTTCCCAGCAGCAACAGTTCTGCCGAATTATACATTCCGCGATGTTTTTCCTGCCCGATATATACTACGTTTCTGATGGTAGAGAAGCGGCTGCTGTTCAGTTCGCCGCGCGGATTTTCCTTCAATTCTGGCAACATTTTGTAAACCATATCAATATAGCTGCCGTCGAAAACGCCTTCGGTGATACATAGCGTATGAATATCGGCGTCGTTGAGCAGAAACTCTGTTTCGTGTAGTTTATAATTTGTATTTACAGTTACCAGCACTGCGCCTATTTTTGCTGAGGCATAAAATATTGTAAGCCAGTCTGGTGCGTTTGTTGCCCATATTCCTATATGGTCGCCTTTGTTGACGCCGATTGCAAGAAAACCTGCAGCCATGTCGTTTACACGTTTGTTAAATTCAGACCATGTCAGTCTGAAATTGCGGTCGGAATATACAAGATATTCTCTGTCGGGGCTTTTTTCTGCCCAGTATTCCAAAAATTCGCCAATGGTTTTATTCGTTAATTCCATAATTCATACGGATATTTCAGTTCTATTTTTATTTGTACTTGTTTATAAACGCAATGTATCCAAACCGTAATTACCTAATTAACAAAATAATATGAAACGACTGGCAACTTTGGCAATCACAGTCTGGACATTATTGCTATACAAAAATTAAAATAAAATATTATACATTATTATCTGTGGCAGTTACAATCGCTGTCGCAGCTGTCGTCGCAATTGCAGTTGCAGCTACAATTGCAGCTTCCTGCCAAATCTTCGGGAGCAGCTTCGCGAATTTCTATAACCTCGCCCGAAAAGTGCAGGTCGCTTCCTGCCAACGGGTGGTTGAAGTTCATTGTAACAGTGTCTTTATTAAGGGCTTCAACTGTTCCGAACAAACGGTTGCCGTCATTGTCCCGCATTGGAATACTTTCTCCAACTTTTATATGTTCGCTGTCAAATTGTCCCTCAATTTCAAAAACTTCTTTTGAGAGTTCAAAAACTGCATCTTCATCCCATTCTCCGTAAGCGTCGCTGGCTTTAAGAACGAAATCGAATTTGTCGCCAACGCTCATGTTTTTAATCTGTTCTTCAAATTTTGGAAGCAGATAGCCAACTCCATACATAAATTGCATGGGTTTTTCTTTTGTAACGGTTTCTATAATTTCACCGTCAGCTTCAAGTTTATAACTTAGTGAAACAATTTTATTCTGTTCTATCTTCATTGTAAAAATATTAATCTCCGATAACAATCGGCATAAGAAGCATCAATAAATCATTTCTACGTTCTTCTTCTTCTGTTTCGACAGGAATAAACAGACCTGCCCGCGCCGAATCTGCAAGTTCAATGCGAACTTCGGGAGATGAAATGTTTGACAGAATTTCTATCAGGAATGTAGATTTAAACCCGATTTCCAGATCTTCGTTTTCATATCTGCATCTTACTCTTTCGTTTGCCGATATTGAAAAATCAAGGTCTTGAGCCGAAACATTTATTTCGTTGCCGGCAATTTTCAGCTTGATAAGGTTGCTTGCCTGATTCGAGAAAACTGCAACGCGACGCAAAGCTGTGAGACATTCGACCCTGTCGATTTCGACTTTTTTAGGATTACCGGCGGGAATCACGCTGTTGTATGCCGGAAAGTTTCCTTCGATAAGACGGCAAGCCATGTTGAAACGCGGCGAGGTGAAAATTGCATAGTGAGTGTCAAATTTCAGAGTTACAGTGTCTTCGCTTTTCATCAAGATTCCCTTCAAAAAGTTTGCCGGTTTTTTGGGCAGTATGAACGAATTTTCGTTTTCGGGAATAATGTTGAGCTGCCTGAAACGCACCAGTTTGTGAGCGTCCGAAGCTACAAAAGTAAGCCCGTCGGATTTCATGTCGAAAAATATTCCGTTCATTGCAGGGCGCAGTTCATCGTCGGCAACTGCAAACAGCGTTTTTGTAATGCCTTCCAGAAGCTGTTCTGCTTCGATTGTCAAAGTGCTGTGGTCATCTTTAAGTGGTCGCATCTGGGGATATTCGTCGGCAGCGGAGCATGGAATACTTGCTTTTCCCGTTTCCCAGCTGATTTCAGCCATATTGGTATTGGGATCGACAATAATGCCAAGCGGCTGGTCGGGAAATTCTTTCAGCGTGTCTATCAGCAACTTGGCAGGCATGGTGGTTTTACCGCCTTCTTCTATATTTTCGATAGTCATGTTTACCGACAGGATTGTTTCCTGGTCAGAAGCGGTCAGTGTAAGCGTTTTTCCTGCTTCGTCCAAATCGAACAGTATGTTTTCGAGAATAGATATGAGCGGCTTGTTGCTAATTACCTTACTGACAGATTGCAGCGACGATAATAATTCTGAACTGGATACTATAAATTTCATATATTATAACATTATTAATTTTTGCAAAAATAATAAAAAATCTGCAATTTTGTATTTTTGACTTGAAATTTTTTGTTATTGTTTTAATAATAAACGTATTAACATTGCGATATTATTTGTTTAAACCTGAATAAAGCGGCATGGTAAACGTATCAAAATTTATAAAACGGACAAATACAAAACTGTTCCCGATGCTGATTTATAATAATTATTCGGGGCATTTTTTCGGCGTCAGTTTCCATAATTGCATCATGTTCTGCAATGAATAATGTATAAAATCAACTGATTTTGTACACGTAACAAGCATATCAACAGGAACATGCAATAACAAATCTTATGCAAATTTGTTGTTGAGACAATTGCTTGAAAATAAATGGTTTAATAACAGCAGATCAAAGACTTGCGATTTTGAAAATACTGATTTTCAGCCAGTTTGATGTTTTGAATATCTTATTTAAATCTACATAAACTCTATTAATAACAGGCAAAGAAACAGCAGATTTTCAAGTAATTAAATTTATTGCACGATTATTTATCGGAAGAGTTTTTGTTATTTTCCTTATGATTGTGTTTTACATGCGCATGAGTTAAAAACAGTGCTGCGGAAATCAGCAAAATACCAATTCCAAGAAACAGCAAATCGCTGACCGTATTGTAATGAATGTTTAATGAATGTTCAAAAAACGATACAATTAAAATCATAAGTATTACCTTTCC
>JAIROW010000082.1 GCA_031257315.1 Prevotellaceae bacterium | reverse complement strand
TTTTCAGTTGCCGCAGGCGGATTGCTTGGAGGCACTATTAACGGTGTAACAGCGCTTGCAAACAACAGAACATTTTTTACCGGTTCTATACGCCCCCAGCCGATAACTCCAAATTACAGCCTCATTCCAAAACCGGAACTCCATACTGAACTGCAAGTTGAAAGTCCGACAATTAGGAGTATTGGCGAAAGACCCCAGTTTAATTCAGGTAACAGTTTAAATTCTGTTAATGAGACAAAGGCAATAACTCAATTTTCGGGTGCAACAATTGATGATGCAACTTCTTTGACTATAAGCCAAAAAGGAAATCATATTTTTTCAAACAATATACATCCAAAACCTTGGTTAAATCAATTATCTACCAAAATGGGAGGAGAACAGAATGTGATTAAAGCTGCATTTGAAAGTGCCAATGGACGAATTATACCGGATGTAAACGGTATTTTCAATACTCAAGTCAGGATTAATAATGTTGATTTTATGATTCGAGGATACCTTAATAAAAGCGCTCCTGTTATTAATACAATTTTTATTCCAAAACGGTAATAGCATGTTCCCAAAACCAGTAAATAAATATGATATTAAAAAAAGTATAGTGTATATGGAAAATAATCATGGAAAAGATTTAGATGACTATTTACAGATTATTTTTCAAATATTAGACTTCTTGGTTGAAGAAGAATATTCAAAAGAAGAACATAATTTTTATATAGAATTACTTAAAAAATATTTTTCAGAATCATATTTCAAATTTGCTAATAACCCTGAATTTCTTTTCTATATTGGATTTATTGCCTCTACCGGAGAATGGTATTTTAATATTGAATGGAAAGAAATTGAATCAATGCTTAAAAAAGCGGCATGTCTTGAACCGGACAATTTACTTTACAGATGGGGCTATATCTCTATACCAGACCAACGTATAGAAGTGAACAGTGAAATGAAATATTTACTTTCAAAACGGATTATTGAAAATGATTTATTAACAAGCCGTATTAAAAAAAAGGGAGTATTAGGCGAATATCTTCTGGAATTTATTCAACATGATAATGAATCAACAGGAAAATTTTTAACGAATTGAGTGTGTAGTTATTGATATAAATTATCTGGTATGAAAAAAACGGTATTAATAATTGCATGTGCATGGCAAGTACTGTCATGCACATGTATTTCTCCAAGTATCAGGAAAGCATTTACTTATCATTATACGGATACATACACATGTATTGATACTTTAATTGACATAGAAGGTTATTATTCTGCTGCTCCTGCAATGATATTTTACAGCAACAGTTTGGTTGTGAGTCCGATTTATCGTTATGATGAATACAGAACGCATTATATCCGTCCGCTGAAAAAAACTGAAAGGGATTTTGACGGCAATACCGTTACGACAACATACAGTTACAATACTTCCACCGGCTATCTCGAAGAGGAAAAAGTCGATTATGGCAACGGAATGAATAAAACCTTGAAATACAGCGATTACATTATGGCTGGCAAAAGGTATCAGCCGCAGACTGTAACGCTTACGCAGAAACACACGGACGATGGAAACGCCTTTTCTAAAACAACAGCCATAAGTTATGATATTCCAAAAGGATACAAAAAACAGGTCGTTGAAAATAAGGGTACAGATTTGCAATTGACAACCGATTATACTTATGACACTTTGGGCAATCTGAAGACTTCAAAAATCTCTGGCGCTGGAATTTCGCCGGTAACTTCGCATTTCGACTACGAACCGACAAAACGCTTTGTGTCAAAAACTTATACAACGCCCGCTTCGCATGTAAATTCGTTTGCCTATGATACTTGGGGGAACATGCTGATCGAAAAAGACGAAACAAATCCGTCGAGACATATTCAAACTTCGCACAAATATAACGACTGGGGCGTAAAAACTTCGACCGTTCTGCCCGACGGACGCAAAACAGTTTTCAGTACGGGCTGGGGCAGGCAGGCTGCAAAACGTTTCTGGACGCTGACGCAGGGCGCTGGAATTCCGTGGGTTAAAACATGGTACGACAATACAGGACGCGAAATTCTGACCGAAACCGTTGGCGAAAAGGGAATGACCGTAAAAAAGACAAAAAGCTACAATTCAAAAGGCGAACTGTACAGAGAAATTTCTCAGACTGGCGATATTTCTTCGCAGCAGACATACGTGTATGACGCTCGCGGACGGATTACCTCAATGAATGACAACACTCTGGGACGCAGTGTTTCATATACTTACAACAACAGAAAAATAACGACGAAAATAAACGGCAGCGAATATGTAAAAACTTTTGACGCTTGGGGAAACGTAAAAACCTCCTCTGACCCTGCGGCAAGCGTTTCGTACACGTATAAATCGAACGGACAGCCTGCAAGCGTTAACGCAGCTGGAGTAACGTTTTCGATGGAATACGACGCGGCGGGCAACCGTACAAAACTCGTTGACCCCGACGCGGGAACAATTTCGTGCAAATACAATGCGGCGGGACGGCTGACCGTGCAAACCGACAGCAGGGGCAAAAAAACAGAAATTTTTTACGACAATCTTAACCGTCTGACATACAGCATTGTTGACGGCGTGCGCACGGATTATGCTTACGGAGTTTCCGGTAACGAAATTATGCGACCGGTTAGACAGCAGACAGGAAATAACTCTGTTTCATGGACTTATGACGGCTACGGACGTATTGCAACCGAAACGCGGCAGATAGCAGGCGGTGGAACATTCTCATTTTCATACGCTTACGACGCGAAAGGACAGCTCGGAAAAACAGCTTATCCGGGAGACCTGAGCGTAACTTACCTTTACGACGCTTACGGCAATCTGGAAAAGGTACAGGCGGGCGCTCAAACCGTATGGGAACTGACGCAAAATACGGGACTTTCGAGAACGGCGACGCTTGGCGGCGGAGCGTTGACAGCCGTAGAAACGCGCAACTCTCAGGGTTTGCTTACAAACATTAAAACTCTGAAAGGCGCGTCGGCGATACACGGCATTGATTATGAGTTTAACGGAGCAACTGGCAATTTAAAAACGCGCAAGGGAATGGACGGCTCGGAATCCTTCGATTATGATGTTCTTGACCGTCTGAAAACCGTTAACAGCAGTGTAAGCGGCAACAGTAAGGTAATAAATTACGA
>JAIROW010000076.1 GCA_031257315.1 Prevotellaceae bacterium | reverse complement strand
ACTGCATTTCTTTTCCAGCGTTTTAGAAAAGGCAGTTTGAAAATGCTGTAAATAAAGCGGCTGAAATTTTTGGGATTGATAAACAGTCCGTAAACCAGCATCAATACCCAGACCAGTTTGATGGAATATGCGATGATTGCGAACCAGAACAGTCCATACGACCAGCCGGAAAGGGTTTCGATGTCAAACGAGGCGTCTTCGACGCTGAAAAACAGGGTTGAACGCCCAAGTACAAGCAGCAGCAGTGGAAAAACTATTACGAAATACAGTTCGTCGAAAAGCGAGGTAAGCATTACTATTGAAGAACTTTTTCCGAGACTGATTCCTTCCTTGTGTACGTACATCAGGGCGACGCTTGTTCCGCCGAGCGCTCCGGGTGTTACGGTGGACGTAAACTCCCAGAGCATTATGATTCTGAACGCCTGTTTCCACGACAGCCTGTTTTCCGAAAGCACTTTTATGCGTACAACATAGCCGAAGTCGCGCATGAAAATACACAGAAAAGCCATTGCAAACCAGAATACAGAAAGCCATGTTACGGTTATTCCGTCAAAAGCGGATATTTTAAATTCCTTTAAAAACATGTAAAGAATTACCAGCAATCCTATTATTACTGGTAAAACTATTTTCCACGATTTGACTTTCTGTATTTCATTCATTGCGTTTGTTTCTATTCTTAAATTCCTGTTTGTGAACTTTTTTTACGTGAACTTTGACGCTTTTTCCGTCATCGTCGGGAACGATTTCAAAATGGTCGCCATTTTTTGCGCCTTCTCTGATAATTGCTTCTGCCAAAGCGTCTTCAATATGTTTTTGGATAGCCCGTTTCAGCGGTCTTGCTCCGAATTGAGGGTCGTAGCCATGTTCTGCTACAATTTTTTTGGCTTCGCCGGATATTGACAGCTCAAAACCTGAAGCCTTGATACGTGTTGAAAGCGCGTCAAGTTCAACGTCTATGATTTTAAGAATATCTTCCTGCCCAAGAGGGTTGAATATTACAGTATCGTCGATTCTGTTCAAAAATTCTGGAGCAAAACTCCGTTTCAGCGCTTTTTCCATTATTCGTTTAATATTTTCCTGAACGGCGTCCGGTTTGTTGGTTGCCGCAGCAAATCCTATTCCCCTGCCAAAATCCTTTACTTCGCGGCTTCCGATGTTGGAAGTCATTATTACTATGGTGTTTTTAAAGTCAACTTTGCGTCCGAGACCGTCCGTAAGCTGTCCTTCGTCCAAAAGTTGTAGCAGAATGTTAAAGACTTCGGGGTGAGCTTTTTCTATTTCGTCCAAAAGCACGACGGAGTAAGGTCTGCGGCGCACTTTTTCGGTAAGCTGTCCGCCTTCTTCGTAGCCGACATAACCCGGAGGAGCGCCAATCAGCCTGCTGACGGCAAATTTTTCCATATATTCGCTCATATCAATGCGAATAAGGTTGTCGGCGGAGTCGAACATATACTGGCTCAGGACTTTGGCAAGCTGCGTTTTACCAACTCCCGTAGGACCGAGAAAAATAAATGAGCCTATCGGACGCATCGGGTCTTTAAGTCCTGCCCTGTTCCGTCTGATTGCCCTTACGACTGTATCGATGGCTTCTTCCTGTCCGATGATTTTATTTTTCAGATTTTCAGGCATTTCGATAAGTTTTTCGCTTTCGTTTTTCGCAATTCTCTGAACGGGTATATTGGTCATCATGGCGACGACTTCGGCAATTTTTTCTTCGTCGATTGTCTGTCTGTTCTGTTCGAGTTCCTTTTCCCATTCTTCCTGAGCTTTTTGCAGGCTCGACAGCAGCGTGCCTTCGATATTTCTCAGTTCTGCTGCCTTTTCGTAGTTCTGCGAATCGGCGGCTTTCTGTTTAAATCTGCGTACTTCGGCAATTTTTGCTTCTATTTCCTGAATATTTTCGGGTGTTTTTATGTTTGATATGTGAACTCTCGAACCGGCTTCGTCAAGAGCGTCGATAGCCTTGTCGGGAAACAGCCTGTCGCTGACGTACCTGCCGGTAAGAGCCACGCAGGCATTTATTGCTTCGGGGGTATAAATTGCGTGATGATAGTCCTCGTATTTATCCTTTATTGTATTAAGAATTTCAACCGTTTCTTCCGATGTTGGCGGGTTTACCAGTATTTTCTGGAAACGGCGTTCAAGAGCGCCGTCCTTTTCGATATGTTCTCTATATTCGTCCAGAGTTGTAGCGCCTATGCACTGCAATTCTCCGCGAGCCAGAGCAGGTTTCAGCATGTTTGCCGCGTCAAGCGAACCCGACGAGCCGCCGGCTCCGATAATCGTATGCAGTTCGTCGATAAACAGTATAATGTTTGAGTTCCGCTGCAATTCGTTCAGAATTGCCTTGATACGTTCTTCAAACTGTCCTCGATATTTTGTTCCGGCAACAATCGAGGCAAGGTCGAGCGATACAAGTCTTTTATTTTGCAACACTCTCGGCACCTGCCTGTTGGCAATTTTCAGGGCAAGTCCCTCTACTATTGCCGTTTTTCCAACTCCCGGATCGCCGATAAGTACGGGATTGTTTTTCTTGCGTCGGCACAGAATCTGGGCAAGACGTTCAATTTCTCTGTCGCGTCCCACAATCGGGTCGAGTTTGTTGTCGGCGGCTGCTCTGGTCAAATCCGTGCTGAAATTGTCGATTGCCAGAGTGCTGCCCGTATTCTGCTGCGATTTTCCGGTCATCTGGTTTTTGTTAGAAGCAGAATCTTCATCAAAGTCATCATAATCAACAAAGCTGCTAAAATCGCATGACGATTTGCTCAGTCTTGATTTTACGGTCGAATAGGTTATTCCGGCATTTGCCAGCTGTGTTGCGATGTACGACGAGCCTTCGTCGAGAATTGAGAGAAACATGTGAATGGCTTTCGGTTCGTTTTCCTGCATCGACCTTGCTTCGAGATACATTTTCCGCACAATCTTGTCTGCCGCTCTGTTTATAAAAATATCATCGCTGCCGGTTTCTTCAAGTTCAGTTTTTTGAGAATAAAACTGGTTTTTAATCAGATAGCAGTATTCGTTAACGTCGATTTTCATATCAACAATCAAATCATACGCGCTGTTGTGTCCATGACAGGCTATTCCCAGAAAAAAATGGTCGGGAGCAATACTGTTGTTTCCAAGTTTTCTTGCCTCCTCCCTGCTGAGATTGATAATTTCATTTACTTCTGCCGATAATTTTAAATTCATAATCTATTACATTATGTCTGTGCCGATCTGTTTAAAGATTATGCAACAAACCTGTTCCAAATAAAAAAATTACACACAATAATTTTTGCAAAGTTAACCAAGTTTTTTTATCTATGCGAATTTTATTGCCAAACATTTGAAAGATAATCGAAATGACAGTCTTACAGAAGCGCCGTTATCCAGAATTTTACCGTTTCGATTGATATTTTTTCCGAACTCGTAGATTTTGGTCGAATTGTTCTTTTGCAGATAATTATACCGCAGATATATCGGGTGCAAACCATGTCAATAGAGTTAATGTAAAATTAAATATGATATTTGAAAGCATATATCTGGCTGAAAGCCATAATTTTCATAACCGACGGTCAACGACCGGCGGAAGAAACTGTGAGACGATAACACTGCCTGTAAAGGCAGAACCCTGTGGATCAGAAAATATTCAGGTTCTGGCTTTCAGCCAGTTTTTTGGGATTATGTTTGTCCGTATGTCAAACGACATACGGTTATGAAAATTCTGGCTTTCAGCCAGTAGAGTTAATGTAAATTTAAATATGATATTTGAAAGCATATATCTGGCTGAAAGCCATAATTTTCATAACCGCCGGTCAACGACCGGCGGAAGAAACTGTGAGACGATAACGCTGCCTGTAAAGGCAGAACCATGTGGAGCAGAAAATATTCAAGTTCTGGCTTTCAGCCAGTTTTTTGGGATTATGTTTGTCCGTATGTCAAACGACATACGGTTA
>JAIROW010000254.1 GCA_031257315.1 Prevotellaceae bacterium | reverse complement strand
AGAATTAACAGATATTTCAAAACATGTAAATTCTGTAATTAATGCGAATCAAGGGTTGCAAACGTTATTTTAGCCCGAATGGGCTAAATTTTCATAACCGCATACAAGCGAAGCGCGGTTTGCGGTAGCACAATCGTTCTTATCATTGCCTGAAAGGCAAAACTCTAATTCTTTTGCGATAGAGTTCTGCCTTTCAGGCAGTCTGTTGTTGTCGTTTTTAGCCGCAGGCAACGCTATCGCTCGCCTGCGGTTATGAAAATTTTGTCCCTGCGGGACATTTTTACTCCTGATTCGCATAATTTACAGAATTTCAAAATTTTCAGAATTAACAGACATTCAAAACATGTAAATTCTGTAATTCTGTTAATTTCAGAATTAAAACATGAAAATTCTGAAAATTCTGAAAATTCTGTTAATTCAATTCACTGTTCACAATTCAGGATTTTGTACTACATTTGCACATTGATTTTTTTAATTGATTTTTTAATATGAATAGATATTATCTTATATTGTGTATGTTTTTTATTTCGGCGCTGTGCGCGTCGGGGCAGAAAAACGAAGCGCGGCTGATGCGTTTTCCAACCGTGCATGGCGATAAACTGGCGTTCTCATACGCCGGAGATTTGTATTTGTGTTCGTCGAAAGGCGGCGTTGCAAGCAAGCTGACAAACGATCCGGGCTACGAAATGTTTGCCCGCTTCTCGCCCGACGGAAAACAGATTGCCTTCACTGCCCAGTACGACGGAAATACGGAAGTTTACCGTATGCCGGTCGAAGGCGGCGAACCGGTGAGGCTGACTTATACCGCAACTCTTGGTCGCGACGATATTTCGGACAGAATGGGTCCGAACAACATTGTGATGTGCTGGAAAGACAGTGAAAACATTGTGTTCCGCTCACGAATGAAATCGTTCAACGATTTCAAAGGCAGACTCTATCTTGCCTCCGTCTCAGGCGGACTGCCCGAAGAACTGCCGCTGCCGACAGGCGGCTTCTGCTCGTATTCGCCCGACGGCTCGAAACTTGCCTACAACCGCGTTTTCAGAGAATTTCGCACATGGAAATACTACAAGGGCGGAATGGCTGACGATATATGGATTTACGATTTCAAAACAAAACAGACTGAAAATATTTCAAACAACAACGCTCAGGATATTTTTCCGATGTGGACGGGCGACTTAATCTATTACCTGTCGGACAGAGACCGCATTATGAACCTGTTTGCATACAACGTCCAGACAAAAGAAACAAAAAAAGTAACGAATTTTGACCTGTACGACGTTAAATTTCCATCGCTCGGCGACAACGCCATTGTTTTTGAAAACGGCGGGTTTATTTATTCCTTCGACCTGAAAACCCAAAAAGCCGAAAAACTTTCGATATACATTGAAGAAGATATGAACGGAGGACGCTCGCGTCTGAAAGACGCCTCGAAAGCTATACGGAACGTCGATTTGTCGAAAGACGGTAAAAGAATCGCCGTTTCTGCTCGCGGCGACGTCTATACCGTTCCTGTAACGTCGGGCATAACCCGAAACCTGACCGAAACTTCCGGCGCACACGAGCGCAATGCCGCATGGTCGCCCGACGGAAGCAAAATTGCCTACATTTCGGACGAAACCGGCGAAGACGAAATCTATGTCCGCAGCGGCGACGGCGTTCAGCAGCCCGTACAGCTGACAAAAAACAGCGATACTTACAAATATTCGCTCGCATGGTCGCCCGATGGAAAAAAAATTCTGTGGAGCGACAAATTACAGCGTCTCAGATATATTGACATTAACACAAAAAAAATTACAGACGTTGAAAAAACTCTGGACGGCGAACTTCGCGACTTCTCGTGGTCGCCCGACAGCAAATGGATTTTATACACTTTGCCACGTTATGCCACAACTTCGATAATCATGGTTTACAGTCTCGATTCGGGCAAAAAAGAAGAAGTTACCGACGAATGGTTCGACTCGTTCTCGCCTTCGTTCAGCGACGACGGCAAATTTCTGACTTTCATGTCCTCGCGCGATTTCAGACCGACATACAGCAGCACCGAATGGAATCACGCTTACACGGAGATGAATAAAATCTATATTGTCCCGCTGAGCAAAACAACGCCCTCGCCTTTTGCCTGCGTAAACGACGAAGTTTCTGTAAACGACGAAAATAAAACAGAAAATAAAGACAAAGATAAGGAGAAAGACAAAAAAACGAAAGATTCGACAGTAACGATTGACTTTGACGGCATAAAAGACCGCGCTCTGGCTCTCGACATTCCCGCCGGAAATTACAGCCGCCCGATTTTTATCGGCAATTCTGTATATTACAGCCGCTACGGAGGCGGTTCGCGCGGGTTGTTCGTTTTTGACCTGAAAACAAAAACGGAAACAGAACTCGGCAATTTCAGCATCGTCTCGATAACTGCCGACAGAAAAAAGGTTCTGGTATCGTCTAACGGCGGATACGCAGTGATTGACCTCCCTAAAAGCAAAATCAGCGTATCGAAAAACATCGACCTGTCGGAAATGAAAACTTTTGTCAGTCTCCGCGACGAATGGAAACAGATTTACAACGAATGTTGGCGGCAAATGCGCGATTTCTTCTACGACCCCGACATGCACGGCGTTAACTGGAAAGCAGTACGCGAAAAATACGCCCCGCTTGTGAAATATGTAAACGACAGAAACGACCTGAACTATATTATCGGTGAAATGATTGGCGAACTGAACGCCGGACATGCCTACATTTCGGGCGGCGAAAAATACTCGCCACAGAGAACGCAAACCGGACTGCTTGGAGCCGAAATCAGCCGCGACAAATCGGGATATTACAGAATCGACAAAATTCTTGCCGGACGGAACTGGTCGCCAAAACTGCGCTCGCCTCTGACCGAAATCGGCGTTGACGTCAAAGCCGGCGATTTTATTATTGCCGTCAACGGTAAGCCTGCAAACAAAATAAACGATATTTACGCAGCCCTTTACGACAAAGCCGATAAACAGATTGAACTCACGGTTAACTCAACTGCTTCGGAAACCGGCAGTCGAAAAGTTCTGGTAAAACCGGTTGACGACGAATCGTCGCTTTACTACTATAACTGGGTACAAAACAATATCGAAAAGGTAAACCGTGCAACCGGCGGCAAAGTCGGATACATTCATATCCCCGACATGAGCGCCGAAGGGTTGAACGAATTTGTAAAATACTACTATCCGCAACTCGACAAACAGGCATTGATAATTGACGATCGAGGTAACGGCGGCGGCAATGTTTCGCCAATGATTATTGAACGTCTGCGCCGCGAACCGTCCATGATGTCAGCCCCAAGAAACGGACGTCCAAACATGAAACCTGGCGGAACAATGGCTGGTCCTAAAATACTTCTGATTGACCGCTACTCCGCTTCCGACGGCGACCTGTTCCCCTATCAGTTTAAATATTACAAACTGGGGAAACTCGTAGGCGTGCGCACCTGGGGAGGAGTAGTCGGAATACGCGGAACGCTGCCAATTATTGACGGCGGAGTACTGAACCGTCCCGAATTTGCGCACATCGACGCGGAAGGCAAACAGTTTATTATCGAAGGGTACGGCGTTGACCCCGATATTGTTATTGATAACGACCCCGCAAAAGAATATGCCGGCGAAGACCAGCAGCTCGACAAGGCGATTGAACTGATTATGCAGGAACTCGCCTCAGGCGCTCAAAAAGTTCCCGACAAATTTCCCCCATACCCGAACAAGGCAAAGTAAAGTTTAGGTGTAAAATAACGAAATCTTTTACAGGAAAACAGCGGCTAAATTTATTTTTTAACCGCTGTTTTTCGTATGCATACGTTTACCGATTTGCACATACTTACAGAGCCTTCAAATTCCCGATTGTTACTGTCGTTAAGTTTCTCAAAATGTTCCAACACAGCAACTTCAAGAGTTTTTGAACTGCCAGAAATTTTCCAGCCTTCTGTTCGATACTCTTTCAGTTTTGCTTCACCCTGTTTTCCTCTTGCTTTTTCCAGCTTGCTGGCAGAACCGCAGGACGCCAACATTCCTGCAATTACACAAAGTACGAATAAAAAACCTGTTATTTTAATTTTGACAGATTTTTTACTGCCAGTCTGACTTTTCAGACCTGTTCCGTTTTTTTGAATGGTTTCTGTTTCCATTACTCTCATGCCATAATTGGCGTGCTGTTGCATCTGTTTTAACTTTTGCATACTTAATTAATTTATTTAGAATATTAATTTTTAGTTATAATTCATTAGTTTATTCCCGCAACCGCACGAAAAAAGCGCGAACTGTTCATGGATTGCTTATTCAAATCTCGGCACCTAGGAAAAGCCGTTACACAATATAAGCAAATGAACAGTCCACGCCCGAAGACGTGAACTTTCACGAACTTATTCTCATTGTGTAATTTGAAATTTCCTAGGTTTCAGATTTTTGTGAGAATAAGAGCAAAGCTCAAATTTATCTATATATTCTATCTATCAACTCATATAATAAATTTATTTTTTTAACCAAATTGTCGCAAGCCTGTCAGCCTGTTACAAACAACCAAAAATCCGTAAATTGCTTGTTTTCACATTTTTATGTATTTAATTTATAAAAACAGTATCAAAATACGGCGAGGCAAAAGTATAAATTTTATTTTATAATTACAAAAAAAATCTGTGCAGACAAAAAAGTACTCAGTTGATAATATTTCATGTAGTGTTCAAAATAAGCGCTAAAAAGAAATGAATGTCGTCATTTGAACTGTCAGAAGAATTTGAAATCAGACAAATGACCATTTGGATGCTCAAATGGAAAATACAACAGGCAATGGCAAACGGTTTCCTTTGAAAGGCGAGGTTTACGTTCATCGTAGAGACTCGATTAATCGCGTCTCTACAATAAATTTACATAGATGTACAGCTTTTCGTCCGGCGTCTCAAAAAAACAGTTGACAGCAAATATCTGGATTAAAATATTTTACGCATTATATTTGTCGGAATCAAAATAAAATTGTTCTTTTACAAAGAATAAAAAACATGTTTTATGGAATATATGAAGTTTGTACCTTTGCAGTTCGGACGATGTGCAACGTCAACATCGGGCGATGTACGACGATTGATTTTGTTGAACGCAATTTTAAAGACAGACTTTGTTTAAATTACGGTTAATTATGAAAAATATAAGAACATTTCTGATTTGCTATCTGGTTTTTGTACTGCTGTTTATACTTCAAAAACCTGTATTTCTGATATATCACTGGGAGCAGGCGTCTGCCGGAGGTTTTATAAATTGCCTGAAAACTCTGTGGTATGGAAAATCAATGGATTACTCTGTTGCCGGATATTTCACGGCTGTTCCGGCGTTGCTGTTCTGGATTTCTTCATGTTTTGCAAACAGGTTTACGCTGCCTGTTTTGCGGGTTTATTTTGTGCTGGTTTGCCTGCTGGCAGCTCTGATTTTTGTGCCGGACTTGGAATTATACACATACTGGGGGTTCAGAATTGATTCTACGGTTTTCAGTTATATCATGTTTCCGAAAGATGCGCTCGCCAGCGTGTCGGTACAGAAAGCGCTGGGACTGCTGCTTTTTGTCGTTGTATGGACATTGCTTCAATACGGGCTGCTGGTGAAATTTGTTATACGTCCTTTTTCAAAATTGCGGCAAAAGAAATCGGCAAAAATTTGGGAAATTCTCCTGTTTCCGGTTTTAGCCGTCCTGCTGTTTGTCGTTATCAGAGGCGGCGTAACCACTTCGACAATGAATGTGAGCCGCGTATATTTCAGCGACAATATGTTTTTTAACCATGCTGCCGTAAATTCCTGTTTCAGCATGTTTTCATCGTTAAGCAAACCGAAAAATTTCAAAAAACGGTATCATTTTATGGACGACAGTCAGTCGGAAAATATTTTCGGAGAAATGATGCGGCACGAACCTTCCGACTCCGTCCCGACGCTGCTTAATAACAGCAGACCGAATATTATAATGGTCATAATGGAAAGTTTTGGAAAAAAGGTACTGGAAGACGCAACCGTTACCCCAAATCTCAACCGTCTGATAAAAGAAGGTATTCTATTCGACAGAATGTATGCCAACAGTTTTCGTACAGACAGAGGACTGGTTTCTGTTCTGAGCGGATTTCCGGCTCAGCCAACCATGTCCATAATTAAATATCCCGATAAAGCCCAGCATTTGGAATCCATTCCATCGGTATTAAAAAAATCCGGTTATAGCGTCTCTTTTTTATACGGAGGCGACGTGAATTTTGCCTATATCAAGTCATACCTCGTATCTCAGGGAATTACTGACATTACGTCAGACTGGAAC
>JAIROW010000055.1 GCA_031257315.1 Prevotellaceae bacterium | reverse complement strand
CGTCCGGAAGCTGTGGAAGCAGGAACAGTGAGGCTTGTCGGTACAGATGCTGCAGCAATAGTGGAAAATGCAAACTTGCTACTGAACGACAAAGCAGTTTATAATAAAATGACAATGGCACATAATCCATACGGAGATGGAAAGGCGTGCGAGAGAATAGTAATGAACTTTTAATAAATATGAACCGAAATTTTAGGAATTAAAAGATTACAGAATTTCTTTGAAAAATCACGAAAATCAAGGATCTGACAGTAAAATACTTTAAATATCTAATAAAACTGGAAAAATGTGTAAATCGGCAATAAAATATTTGAGTTGGGATTCGATATTCTTTAACAAAAAAATCGGGAAAATTGACATCACTAATTTGTTGAATTTAAGTAAACTGTTAAAATTAGCACAACAGGAAGATTATAAATTGATTTACGTTTTTGACAATAAAGGTTTTTTTGTTGAAGAAAATATTTTGCGGCAGTACAATGGAAAATTAGTAGATAAAAAAATTTTGTTTGAAAAATCCCTATCTGTGATTTCAGATTCTCCAAACAGTGTTGTGTTTTATGAAGAGTTTGATTTAACGCCGGAATTGGAAAATTTGGCTTACATTAGCGGAGAATACTCGCGGTTTAAACGGGATAAAAATTTTGCAGAAAATGATTTTTATCGAATGTATAAAACATGGATTGAAAATTCTATAAAACATCAGATAGCTGAAAGTGTATTTATTGCAAAGGAAAACGGGCTGATAAAGGGAATGGCTACGCTGAAAATTGACGAAAAAGTTGGACATATTGGTTTGCTTGCCGTTTCGCCCGATACGCAGGGAAAAGGTTATGGCAAAGCATTAATTCAGGCTTGTGAAAATGAAGCACTTACAAAAAAAATTACAACGATCGAAGTTCCTACTCAGTTTGACAACCGGCAAGCGTGCTGTTTTTATGAAAAATGTGGTTTTAAAATCAAATCAATAACCGATATATACCATTTCTGGCTGTGAAAAATAAGCAGAGAAACATTATTGATTTTCGTCTCTCGTTAAACGATTCTTTGCTACTCAAAGGAATTGCCATTTGTCTGATGCTCTGGCATCATTTGTTTTATCAAAATCCTGAATATGGCGCTTTGGTATTTCAAACTGCGCAGTTTGCTAAAGTTTGCGTATCGCTTTTTCTGTTTGTCAGCGCTTATGGTTTGACAGTGCAATACGGAAAAATTTATGATAAACCGGTTGCGGAAACATTCAAATTTCAGGTAAAACGTTTTGTTAAATTTTATGCAAATTACTGGTCTGTTTTTCTAATTTTTGTGCCGGTCGGAGTATTGTTTTTCAGCCGAAGTTTCAGTATTCCTTACGGAAATGGAATTACAAATCAGATTAAAATGCTGATAACCGATTTTTCAGGACTGAATCTTTATCAGTCCTACAATATAACATGGTGGTTTAATCAACTGATTATCTGCATGTATATACTCTTTCCTGCATTATATTTTATTGCAAAAAAGCAGCCCGTTTTTCTGTTAACAGTATCTGTTTTTCTATGGATATTTAATTTACCGGTTTTGCCTGCAATAATTCATAACTATCTGTTTATTTTTTCGCTCGGAATAGTATATTCATTGAATATAGGTCAAATAAACAGTTTTTTGAACAGAATAAACAGGTTTGCCCTGTTTGGCTTGCTGTTAACAGGTGTCCTGATTTTGTTCTATGTCAGAAACCATGCCACAGTACCGTTATTCTCAGGAACGCGAGTTGACGCTTTTTTGACATTAAATATTGTCTGTTTGGGTTTATTAATAATTCGCACAATACAATACAATACAATACAATACAATACAATACAACATATTAAGCCGCTGATTTTTTTGGGAAAACATTCAATGAATATTTACATGGTGCATACATTTATTTATTATTACTTTTTCATGGATTTTATGTATTCATTTAAGTATCCGGTATTGATATTTGTTGTCCTGCTGCTGTGTTCGCTGGCTGTAAGTATTATTGTGGAATATTTGAAAAAAGCAGCAAATTTATCAAAATTAATAAATAACATTAACAGAAAAATAGAGGAAATAAAATCATGATTCCATTCAACAAGCCCTATCTTACAGGGAAGGAAGCTCATTATCTCTATCAGGCGGTTTATTCGGGCAAGATTTCCGGTAATGGCGTCTATACGAAACAATGCCAGCAGTTTTTTGAAGAGAAATACGGCTTCAAAAAATGTCTGCTCACAACTTCATGCACCGACGCGCTCGAAATGTGCGCAATTCTGGCAAACATTCAGCCTGACGACGAAGTGATTGTTCCGAGTTATACATTTGTTTCAACGGCTTTGGCATTTGTGCGTCAGGGCGCTAAAATTGTTTTTGCTGACAGTGAAGCGAATAATCCGAATATCGACGCCGGAAAAATCGAAGCCCTGATTACGCTGCGTACAAAGGCAATTATGCCCGTTCATTATGCCGGCATAGCATGTGATATGGACAGGATTATGGCTTTGTCTGAAAAATATAATTTGCTGGTAATTGAAGATGCTGCACAGGCAGTTGACAGCTTTTATAAAAACAAATCACTTGGCTCAATCGGACATCTGTCGGCATTTTCGTTTCACGAAACAAAAAATATCATTTCCGGCGAGGGCGGAATGTTAGTCGTTAACGATGAACGGTTTATCAAACGCGCCGAAATTATCTGGGAAAAAGGCACAAACCGCGCCGAATTTTTTCGCGGCGAAGTCAATAAATATGGCTGGGTGGATACAGGAAGTTCGTTTTTGCCCTCTGAAATTGTTGCAGCCTTTTTGTGGGCGCAAATCGAGCATCTGGAAAACATTCAAAATCGCCGGAAAAGCCTCTGGAATATTTATTATGAAGGACTGAAACCACTGGCAGATAAAGGATTGTTCCGCTTGCCCAAAATACCGGAATATGCAACAAACAACGCTCACATGTTTTATCTTGTCTGCAATTCGCTGGAAGAACGTACAGGGCTGATTGCCAGACTTAAAGAAAACGGTATTCTGGCTGTCTTCCACTATTTGAGTTTGCACAGCAGCGAATTTTACAAAGACAGACACGACGGGCGCGAGCTTCCTAATTGCGACCGTTTTGCCGACAGTCTGGTTCGTTTGCCGATGTTTTACGAGTTGGAAGAGAAAGAAGTGGAAAAAATAATATTTCTGATAATAGATTTTTACAAAAAAACAATGCAGGTTTTATGACAAAAAAAGTGCTATTTGTTACCAGTATATCGCCGCATAAATCGGCAGGGCTGGCTATTGATTATATTTCTGTTTTGGAAAATTTAGGCTATTCCGTAGATATTCTCACTAAATATAAAGAAAAAGACTTAAAAAACAGGGTAATATCGGCATACGATTATTTCGAACCGGAAGCAAAACAACATTTATCACTGGCTCAAAGAATAAAAAAACGATTTCCGTTTCTCTCAAAATTACATAATCCTTCATATTATTTTTACAGAAAAAAAGTATCAACATACAGTTATCTCATTAATGAAAAAGAAGATATGCCACCAGTACCATCAGAACTTTTTTTGCATAAATTAGAAGAAAAATATGATTTTGCAATGGTTCTATTCTGGCATTTTATGTTTTCCTCAAAAAGTATAGGCGATATATATCAAAAATTAAAAGCGCCAATTTTTTTATGCGTTGCAGATATGATTCCGATGACAGGCGGTTGTACTTATGTGAATAATTGTAAAAACTTTCTTGAACATTGTGGCTTCTGTCCCGTTTTAGGCAAACAAAGATATGAAGACCAAACATTTATAAACTATTCTTACAAACACAAAGTATATAACAGCTCCGATGTTGTTTTTTTAGGTAATACATGGTTAAATGAATTTGCAAAAAAAGCGAAACTCTTTCAAAATGTTCCTGTTCGTCAATTATTATGTATTACTAACGAGGATTTTTTTAACATAAAAGACAAAAAACAGTCAAGAAACTGTTTTGGTATTAGCGATAATTGCTTTTTAATGTTTGTAGGCGCAGTAAACCTCAACTTGGAAAGAAAAGGTTTCAAATATTTAATATCTGCTGTTAATGAATTTTCGAAAAAAGTAAACATGGAGAATAAACAGATTCTGTTAATGACGGCAGGGCAAAACCATCAAGAATATTATGATTACTTTCATATAAATATTAAACAGGTTGGTTTTTTGTCTGCTTCAGAACTGTCTATTGCATATTCAGCTTCAGATGTGTTTTTATGTCCATCCATAGAAGACG
>JAIROW010000013.1 GCA_031257315.1 Prevotellaceae bacterium | reverse complement strand
TCTTCATTAACAGACTTGTCGCAGTTTGGAGATGTGTTTTCTGCGACCTCGTTTCCATCGCTGCTTGTTGGCGGCATGTCCCTGACACTGGTGTCGCCAGACACGGCGATAATTGCTGTAACAGATTATAATTCACAGTTTTATGGAAATACGGAAAAAGCAAAGGGAGGCTGGTCTCTTGAACGAATTGATGTGAATAATTTTTCTGACAATGGCAACTGGCAAGCTTCGTCCGATGCGAGCGGTGGTACGCCTTGTCGAGAAAATTCTATTGCAACAGACAATCCCGATACGGCTGCGCCGTATATCATAAAAGTAGAAATAACAGGTAATCATTCAGTTATAATAATATTTAGCGAGTATATAGATAATTCTGTTTTGCAGAATACAGAGTATTATAATATTTCAAATATGGGAAATCCGATTGAGGCAAATCCGCTAAATATCGAATATTCAAAACAGGTAGAATTGATATTTGAAAGTGATTTTAATTCAGGAACAGTTTACGAATTGACCGTTTCGTCGGAGATTGGTGATTTTGAAGATAACAAAGTTGAAGAAAATGCGATTATTTTGGGAATAATGCAAATACCTGATACGGAGGATATTATAATAAATGAAATATTGTTTCACCCGTATTCGGGCGCTTCGGATTTTGTTGAAATATATAATCGTAGCGACAAAATATTTAACCTTGCAGATATTTCGATTGCGAGCAGAAATAGAAATAACGGAAAATTGCAGCAAATATATAAAATAACGGAAGATCAAAGATTTATCTATCCCGATGAATATTTTGTTTTAACTCAGGATTCGACGCTGGAAAAGTTTTATTCACTGGAAAATCCTGACAATGTAATAATTATGAAAAATTTTCCAACATATCCAAACGACAATGGTACGGCTGTTTTGCTTGCGAATGACGAGCATATTATTGACGAATTTACATATTCCGAAAAAATGCACAATGTATTCATTTCCAACAATCAGGGCGTTTCGCTTGAGCGTGTGGACTGTATGCGTAAGTCTTCGGAAGCAGACAACTGGCAGTCGGCGGCGCAGATGGCAGGATTTGCAACTCCTACATATAAAAATTCAGCTTATTTTCCATATTTGAGTAAAAATGATTATGGATTTAGCCTTTCGACAAAAATATTTGCGCCCGGCGATCCCCACAATAATATGCTGTATATTGACTATAAACTGCCTGCCGCCAATTATGTTGCAAATATAAATATTTATGATTTTCGCGGAATTTTTGTGAAGGAAATATGTCGCAATACAACTTTGGCGACAGAGGGGCGTTTTGTCTGGGACGGAAGCGCTGAAAACAAATCAAGGGTTTCAGTCGGTCCGTATATTATATACATTGAAGCATATAACGGTAACGGTAATATTTATAAATACAAAAAAGTATGTGTAATAGCGGAAAGAAGGTAGTATCCAAAAGTCGTTAAAAAAAAATTTTTGGTATTCATATTTATTTTTTAATTTTGTATCCGTTTATATAAAATTTAAATTAAATCATAAATTATAATGACATTTGAAACGACTCTTGAAAATATCGGAGACGTGGCGCGTAAAATAATACAAAAAATTGAAAATAAACGCATTATAGCGCTGTATGGAAAAATGGGAGCGGGTAAGACTACGCTCATAAAAGAGATTTGCAAGGAAATGGGCGCAAAGGAAAATGTTACAAGTCCAACATTTTCTCTGATAAATGAATATACCGCGCATGACGGAATAAAAATATATCATTTCGACTTTTACAGAATAAACAGCATATCCGAAGTTTTTGACTTCGGATATGAAGAATATTTCTACGGCGACGGTATATGTTTTATCGAATGGTCGGAAATGATAGAAGAACTGTTGCCGGAAGACGCTTTACGAATATATGTCAATGTCAGAAACGACAGTGTCAGAGAACTGAAAATCAGCGATGTCAGCGTCAAAAACCCGTAATCAGGAATAATATTACCATTAATGCAGCCATTAAAATTGTTCCCGCAATCATTCCTCTCATTGTTTTGAGTTTGTTGCGCACGGCGTAAAAATAAAATATCAAACCATTGGGAAACACGCAGATACTGAATATCTTGGGAATGTTTTTTCCGACAGGGATTTTCAATATCATGAGGCGGTCGTATTCCTGATATTTTATAAAAAATACCGTCAAAAACAGCATGAGAGGAATTGTAATAGAAATAATTAACCCAAATCTTGCAGAATTTTTGTCAATAAATTTCAAAAATTTAAACATGAATTTCTATATGTTTAAATTTTTGCATGAATTTTCGACATATAAAGTCTGCGACGGATAGGCAAAACTCAGCCCTGCTTCGTTGAAACGCGAAAGTATCTCAAAATTAACCTTCGAGGTTGCTTCTCTTATGTCAGTCGGAAGCAGTATAAAATATATATATGTGATAACCAATGCAGAATCTCCAAAATCGGAGAATACGGCAACCGTTTCTTTGTCGATTTCTCGCACGTTTTGTGGAATGGATTTGAGAATGGTTATGGCTTCTTTCATTTTTTGCGGAGTTGTATCGTAAACAACTCCCAGTTTTATTAAAACCCTGCGCCGCTGTTCTGATGAAATATTTACAACCAAAGCATCTGTCAATTTGTAGTTTGGAACTGTTATCAAACGGTCGTCGTAGGTTCTCAGTCGAGTGCTTCGCATACCGATGTCATGAACGCAGGCTTCGTGTCCGTCAAACTGTATAATATCTCCAATATGAAAGGTGGAATCGGTGTATATTGTTATTCCCCCGAAAATATTTTTTATGGTATCCTGAGCTGCCAGAGCCGCCGCTATACCGCTGATACCCAGAGCTGCAAAAATTGCGGCAATTTCGATGCCTGCATTGTTTAACGCGGTAAGGATACCTACGCCCCAGATGATAATAAAAATGGCGCGTTTCAGCAGCGGTACAACTCTGATGTTTATTTTTGTCTTTTTGTTGTATTCATCAAACAGAATACCTGCAAATTTTGCAACAGCCCATGTAATATTCAGAACCGTAAGTATAATATACGATTTGTGTATAATGCTGACAAGTTCGTCGGGCAAAATGAGACGTTTGATGGAAATCCAGATTGCAAAAAGCATAACTCCCAACAACAAAGGCTTTTCCAGTATGTAAACAACAATGTCTAATCTGGTTTTGGTTTTTAACTGACATTTGCGTGTGA
>JAIROW010000192.1 GCA_031257315.1 Prevotellaceae bacterium | reverse complement strand
ATAGACAGAGAGTCGATTGATTTTCTGGAAAAAACGTATCCTCAGCTTCAGGGGAAACTTCTCAGAGGCGATTTTCTTGAAATGGAACTCGACAGGCTGTTCGACGGCAAAGCCTTTTCGGTAATAGGTAATTTTCCGTACAATATTTCCTCGCAAATATTTTTTAAAGTCATAAAATACAGGGAACTGATACCCGAAACAGTCGGCATGGTACAGAAAGAGGTCGCCGAAAGAATGGTATCGACGTCGGGAAACAGGAGCTACGGGATACTCAGTATTCTGTTACAGCGCTGGTACAATATTGAATATCTGTTTACCGTCGATGAAAACGTGTTTATTCCACCGCCGAAAGTTAAATCGGCAGTTATAAAAATGACGCGCAACGAGCGTCCTGACATGAACTGCAACGAAGAACTTTTTATTAAAACTGTCAAGACAACCTTCAATCAGCGACGTAAAACGATACGAAATTCAATCAAACCTTTGTTGCGCGACAAACCGTTTGAGCATGAATTTCTGAACCTTCGTCCCGAACAGTTGAGCATCGAACAGTTTATTGAGTTTACAAACGATTTGGAGAAAACGTTGAGAATTGACAATTGATAATTGACAATTGATAATTGATAATTGTTGCTGCATGAAGCACGAGAAGTGGCAAAATAAATGTGGTCGGTTTGTGGCATTAAGGTTTAAAAAATTGGAGTACAGACAGATATACGGATATGTTAAAAAATGGTTTCCATTTGGGGTTTATACATGTTTAGTGATATTTTTATGGAGTCCGTATAAAACAATCTCTGACCCTTACTGTACAGTTATCGAAAGTTCTGACGGAGAACTGCTTGGCGCAGGAATTGCTTCCGACGGACAGTGGCGTTTTCGTGAAAGAGAAAATTTGCCGGATACTTACATTCAATCAACTGTCGTTTTTGAAGATAAAAGATTTTACCGTCATCAGGGAATTGATTTTATTGCGATACTCAGGGCGTTAAACAGAAACATCGGCAGCGGAAAAGCGACAGAAGGCGCAAGTACAATCAGTATGCAGGTTGTGCGCTTGATGCGCAAGGGTAAGAAACGGACATTTAAAGAAAAAATCATCGAAACATTATATGCCTTAAAACTTGAAACCCAGTTCAGCAAAAGGGAAATTCTTGCGCTTTATGCTTCCAATGCGCCTTTTGGCAGCAATGTTGTAGGAATAGATGCGGCATCGTGGCGTTATTTCGGACGTAATGCCGCCGACCTTTCGTGGTGCGAAGCGGCAACGCTTGCCGTTTTGCCAAACGCTCCATCGCTGATTCACCCCGGAAAAAATCGCGAAACTTTGAAAAACAAACGCAACGAACTTTTGAACAGATTGCACGAAAAAAAAATCATAAATGATGAAATGCTGACAGTATCGAAAATCGAACATCTGCCCGACAAGCCCTTGCCAATGCCCCGACTGTCGCCTCATTTGCTCGACAAAATTTCGTATTCGTATCGCGGAAAACGTATAAAAACAACAATATCGCGACAATTGCAGCAGTCTGTTTCAAACTTGACAGAAAGTTACGTAAAAACATACAAAGCAAACCTTGTGCATAACGCCGCCGTGATTGTTGCCGAAATCGAAAGCGGCAATGTGCTTGCATACGCAGGCAACGTAATTGAAGGCAACAGCCAGCACGGTGGAAGCGTGGACATGATAACTGCGCCCAGAAGCAGCGGCAGTATTCTGAAACCGTTTCTGTATGCCGCCATGCTCGACGACGGCGCAATGTTGCCTGACGCTCTTGTTCCCGATATTCCCCTGCATATCGCCGGTTTTTCGCCGCATAATTTCAGCAGATCTTTCGACGGAGCCGTTCCCGCCAGTGAAGCTCTTACGCGCTCGCTAAACGTGCCGGCTGTAAAAATGCTGGCTGAATACAATGTCGAAAAATTTCATAGACTGTTGAAAGACCTGGGTATGACAACAATTACCAAACCCGCAGGACATTACGGTTTATCGCTAATTCTGGGAGGAGCGGAAGCAACGCTCTGGGACGTTGCCGGAATGTATGCCGATATGGCGCGAACCGTAAACAATTTCGGCAAAAACAGCGGACGTTACAGTTCGCTTGACCGGAAAAAACTTAATTATATTATGGATTCCAGTCATGGAAAAACAGAAAAAAATGGATTTTCAAGGTCGGGAATTATAAATGCAGCCGCAATATGGCAAACTTTGGAAGCGCTGTCGGAACTGAACCGTCCCGAAGAAGAATCGTCGTGGAAAATGTTTTCGTCAGGACGGAAAATCGCATGGAAAACAGGCACAAGCTACGGCAACCGCGACGCATGGGCTGTCGGCGTAACGCCCGATTACCTTGTCGGCGTCTGGGTCGGAAACGCTTCGGGCGAAGGGCGTCCTCTGCTGACTGGCGTGGGATATGCCGCCCCGCTGATGTTTGACGTTTGGAATCTGTTACCCCGTTCAAAAGAATGGTTTAGACAGCCGTTTGACGAGATGACAAAAATAGCGACATGTCGAGAAAGCGGACGGCGTGCTGGCGAACACTGCGAAAATATTGATTCGATTTGGGTAAACGAAGCAGGCTTGTCAACGGGCGTGTGTCCGTATCACCGTCTGATTTTTCTCGACAGAGACGAGAAATACAGAGTAAACAGCAGTTGCTGTCCGGTTCACGAAATGCTTAGTCGCAAGTGGTTTGTACTTCCTCCGGCGCAGGAATGGTATTTCAAACAGCGTCATCTGTCCTACCGCCCGCTTCCTCCGGCAGACCCGCGCTGTACAGACGACGAACATTCTCCAATGCAAATGATTTACCCCGGTAATGGAATTTCGATAGTTGCCGCCCGACAGTTCGACGGAAAAAAGGGAAAAATAGTTTTTCAGGCAGCCCACAACAAAAACAATTCGACTATATACTGGCATATTGACGAACAATATATCGGTTCGACGACTTCAAATCACCAGATAGCCTGCCTGCCCGAATCCGGCAACCATGTTCTTACCATAGTCGATGACGAAGGTCATTCGTTAATCACTGTATTTACAGTCGATTAACGGTATAAAAAATTTCAGTTGTCAATTTTCAGCTCTGTCCGATAAAATGGCTGAGAAAAACAGTTCTAAAAAATATGCCGATACTGAAAACACCGCGTTTGACATGGTGAACCGGACTAAAATTTGTTATTCAAAAAATAATTATTACCTTTGCAGCCGAAATTCGGGGTGTGGCGCAGTTGGTTAGCGCACCTGCTTTGGGAGCAGGGGGTCGTCCGTTCGAGTCGGACTACCCCGACAAAATCAGACAGTTGACAGTTATATTTTTAATCAATTATGGGTAGATATACAATTCTTGGAAATCCGGCAAAACACAGTAAAAGTCCGGCGCTGTTTGCTGCCGCGTATAAAAACTGCCATGGATTAAGCTACGACGTCAATGAACCGGAAAACGCAAAACAGTGCGTCGAAATACTTAAAAACGGATATGACGGGGGAAATATAACCGCTCCGTTCAAGGAAGAAATTTTTGGAATGGCAGACGAAGTATCTCAAACGGCAGCAATTATCGAAGCCGTAAATACTGTAACTGTCTCAGACAGAAAAATAAAAGCCGACAATTGCGATCATTATGGCGTTTCAAAAAGTTTTGAAGAATTTGGCGTTTCGCTAAACAATAAATCGTGCCTGCTGCTTGGCATTGGCGGAGCAGGGAAAGCCGCTGCATACGCCGTAAGCAATGCCGGCGGAAAATTAGTAATAGTCAATCGCACAGAGAGTAAGGCGAAATATTTTGCCTCAAAACTTAACTGCGAAACGGCAACGCCAAACGACCTTGAATTTTTGCTTAAAACTGCCGACATAATCGTAAATACCCTGTACGGTAACATAGATATTGTTGACATTAAGTGGCTTAACCCGTGTCAGGTAATACTTGACGCTTCATATATCGGTTCTATGCTGCTCGAAAAGGCAAAAAACGTCGGATGCACAACTGTTGACGGCAGATACTGGCTTTATTATCAGGCTCTGTACTGTTTTAAACTGTTTACAGGAATAGAACCTGACAAAACGGCAATGCGAAATGTTTTGAATATTTGATTGCCTGTCGTCGGTTTAATTTACTGAATTTCAGAACTTTCAGGATTAACATATAAATCATGCGAATCAGGAGTTAAAATGTCCCTGCGGGACAAAATTTTCATAACCGCAGGCGAGCGATAGCGTTGCCTGCGGTTAAAAACGACAACAACAGACTGCCTGAAAGGCAGAACTCTATTGCAAAAGAATTGAAGTTTTGCCTTTCAGGCAAAGATGAGAACGATTGTGCTACCGCATACCGCGCTTCGCTTGTTTGCGGTTATGAAAATTTAGCCCATTCGGGCTAAAATAACGTTTTCAAGCATTATTTGAACATTATATTTCAATTAACATAAACTCTAATATTCGGAAATGATTGATATTTCAGACATGTTTTTTCTTTCGACAATGATTCTGTCGCCAAGTTGTGCATAAATATTTCCATTTTCCACAATTTTCCTCAACTGATTTAATTCTATATTGTTAAATTTAACTATTTCGTCGCCGAGCAACACTCCTTTTTTTTGCGCTAAAGAATTTTCGCGAATAGAAGAAACAATAATTTTTCCATGTTCATTTATTGCAAATCGACAACCGAAATATGATTCTGTTTTTTGATGAAATCCGTCAGTATATAGTATTTTATTCACAAAATCCATTACAAATGCAGATTCCTTAAAAAAAGGTATTCCAATTGCGCGAGTTTTGCCGTAAAATATTGCATGACAGGAATCTACCCGCATATTATTCAGGTAAACAGAGTTGAAAAAACTTTCCTTTATTTTTAAAACATGTTTTTTACTGTCGAACAGCGACTGAGCTGAAGACTGGTAATAAAAATCACTGTCCGATTTTCCTGTCAATAAAATCGTATCTTTTTCGTCAAATGAAATTCGATTTGCATTGCCGGTGTCAATTATAACATTTTTTAAAACCACATCTGCTATTTTAAGATTGATGTAAGGTACATTGTTTTTTAATTTAAAAGGGATTTTATATTTATAATCATTTGCATTGACGTTTAAAATGCGGTGAATTTTATTTTCAGGCAAATCGAACAGCCAGATATTGTCCCGAAAACAGTTTGCGCCAATAATACCGTCTATATTCTGATTTACAGAACTTAAATCAATAACAAGTCCTTTAATGCTGCTTAAAGGCATATTTCCTGTCTGTAAAGAATTTATAACTATTTTTCTCTGTATTGAACTATTTCCGTTTATATCTATTACAGATATTTTTTCTTTAGCTTTTGCCAGTTGCAGTCTGTCCGCAAAATCACTGTCTAAAACCGTTAGCTCACAACCTGTATCAACAACGAAATTTTTTGAAAATACGCCGTTCACAAACACACTGTCAATATAAATCAAACCGTTTTCAATTCTTACACCAAACGAATTTTCTGTCAGCGTTTGTGAAAAACAGGTATTTATGAATTTAAAAAATAATATTAAAACAATAACTCCTTTTCTCATAATAAATAAATCATAAAAAAAACTTTTCGTAATAAATCATAAAAAAACAACGATGAAAAAAATTTCTCCATCGTTATTTATAAGTAATGAGCCTTAAACTCCCATTCGTTTACCATTGATCTTGCTTCTTGTATTTGGATTACCATCACTTGCAAATGCACTCACAAGTAAACAGCCTCCATTTGTTTGCTGTACTTCCCAAATGTTCAACTCTTTAACGCCATAAGCGTTCAAATCTAAATTTTTCTTCATTTTACTAAATTTTTTAATCCCACCTAAAATATTTCCGTAAACGTTATTTATGTTTACAGGTGCAAAGGTACAACGAATATTTGAAATGGAGTGCATCGAAAAAGTGGCATTTGTTGAAATTTTAACGCAGAGGCGCGATAAATCGCTACCTATACGGTTCATAACAGCATGTCAACGACCTGCGGAAAAACATAGAAGATATGATTTGACCTTCGGCTATAAAAATACTGATTTTCAGTCTCTTTTATGTATTTATGCGAATCAGGAGTTAAAATGTCCCTGCGGGACAAAATTTTCATAACCGCAGGCGAGCGATAGCGTTGCCTGCGGCTAAAAACGACAACAACAGACTGCCTGAAAGGCAGAACTCTATTGCAAAAGAATTGAAGTTTTGCCTTTCAGGCAAATGATGAAGATATAGCGCAATGAATCGCGCCCCTGCAAACCACAATTTGCATAACCGCAGGTAACGCTGTAATACAGTAAAAATCAGTATATTAAAAGATAAAATCAAAAAATAATCAAAAAAATGTATTGTTGCATGAACATTTTACACATGTAATTGTTTTATATATTGAATTTGGTTTTTCATAGGTTAGTTCAGCTTAACAGAAGAGGTAGAGACACCCAATCTCTATCTCTTCATTTTTTTTTCGACAGTCAAAACAAACATGCGAGAGCGAACATAATTAAAAATCATAAAAATACATGCAGTAAGTTTGCTATTGAACCAACAAAACGTCGCCATTTCGAACGTTTTTTCCATTCTTCGGGAGTCAAAAGCGTAGAATTTGTTTTGTCTTTTTCAAATATTTGACTGATTTCGTCTGTTATTTCTCTGTCAAAAATAAACGCATTTGCCTCATAATCAAAAAACAGACTTCTACTGTCGAGATTTGCGCTGCCAATGGTACAGAACAGACTGTCAACGGTCATTATTTTGGAATGGTGAAAACCGTTGTTATATACGTATATATCAGCGCCATGCTTCATCAGTCTGTGCGCGACGTCAAAAACTCCGTCGGGAGTAAATTTTATATCACATTTTGCCGAAATCATTATTTCAAGTTTAACGCCTCTTTTCAAAGCCTTTTTCAACTCCTTTTTTACCGAATGTGGAGGGATAAAGTAAGGATTCACAATCTGTATATTTTTTTGAGCAGAAGCTATTGATTTCATGTATGCTTCGCGCAACTGTTTTGTCATTTTTCGCGGAGTGCGGGATACGATAGCTACTGATTTTCCTTTAACATCTTCGTGCGAATGAAAATATTCAGCTCCGCCAACCTGCTGACCGGTAATTTCGTTCCATATCGAAAGAAAAATATTTTGAATAAAATCAACCGCAGAGCCTTCGATACGTATGTGCATATCGCGCCATTCTCCTATTTTTTTCAGTCCGCTGATATAATAATCGGCAACATTAATTCCTCCTATATATGCAATTTCACCGTCAATAACAGCAATTTTTCTATGATCTCTGCAAAATATATGATTTAAAAATGGAAATTTAACAGGATCAAAAGGCTCAATTTCAACACCACCCTCGCGTATTTTTTCCAAATCCTTATTTTTCAGAGGTTTATTGTTTGACATATTGCCAAATGCATCAAAAATTGCCCGGACTTTTACACCCTGACTTGCTTTTTTTGCCAGAAGCGCAAAAAGTTCTCCTGCAATAGAATCCTGTCGAAAATTAAAATATTCGAGATGAATACTGCTTTTCGCGTTCTCTATGTATAAAAACAAATCATCAAATTTTTCTCCTCCGCTTTTCAACAATTTTATCTTATTGTTAGATGTTATTGCCGTTCCCTGTTCGTTGAAAAAGGCAATAACAGCCGAATCACTGCCGTCATTTCGAGCGTTTGCAATACCTGAAAATACGACACAAAATACTAATAACCAGCGTTTCACATCAAATATTTGTAATATTTTCCATTATAAAAACCGCTGCAAAATTAAATATTATTTTCATTCCAAAATTCTTGTTTAACTTTGCACATATTTTTTACTGTTTATTTGATGATTAATTTTTGTGTGTTACTTTTTGCTTTTTCGCTGATATTCCTGTCTATAACAGAAAGATTCAGAAGCTATGCCAATCTTATATGTATTCAGGGTATTTTGCTGTTTTTAATATCATTTTTTCAGCTGACCGAAATAAATTGGCTGAATCTCGCGTTCATAACTGCCGAAACGCTGTTATTCAAGGCAATAATTACGCCGTATCTGTTATATAGAATAATTAACCAGACGGGAGTGAGCAAAGTTCACAAGTCTGCACTACCGATATTTTACCAGCTAATACTCACTGTATCAGCCTTTTTTGTAAGTATGGGAATAACTTTCATGCTTGACGACAAGGCAATAAACCCTTCGTTTCTGGTTATTTCCATAAGCGCCATGTTGTGCGGACTGTTACTGATAATAACTCACAAACGAATTTTTTCGCACATGGTTGGTTTTCTGGTTCTTGAAAACGCTGTTTTTCTGTTTTCAATCGCTGCCGGAACGGAAATGCCGATTTTAATCAATACAGGAATACTTATTGATTTGGTCATAACAACATTGATTCTCAGCGTTTTTCTAACTAAAATCAACGAACACAATCAAAGTATGGAATCAGACAAACTAACTCAACTCAAAGATTAAATTTTAGTACATGAACTGTTCGTCAATTAATTTGTTCAGCAGCGCTTCTTTTTTATTGATACTTTCAATAAATTTTTTGTATAGCGACGTGTTTTCGTGCAACGGACGGTGTTTTTTTGCAAGATTCAGACTTTCAACTTCTTTGATTATTTCCTGTGTTCGCGGTTCCATCAACGCTTGTATAAATATTTTTCGTACATGCTCTATTCCCTGTTCCGAAACATGGCACATGTCTCGGTCATAAAATCTGTAATCGCGCAATTCGTCCATCACAATTTCGTATGCTGGAAAATAAAAACATTTTTCGGGAAATTTTTCAGTCAGTTTTTCGATACTTAGCATCAGAACAGCTTTACTGAGCTGATTGTTATGCGCTCCGTCGCCAAAATGCCGTACAGGACTGAGCGAAAAAATAATTCGCAGATGAGGTAAAAGGTTTACAATTTTGGTTACAAATGTTTCGTATAGTTCTGTAATCTCCTCAACTGTAAGACGTTCGTGTAAAAAATGCGACGCTGGAAGTTTGTGACAGTTTCCAACAATTTTTCCTGAATTTTTCAAACGATAAACATAAGCCGTTCCAAATGTAACAAAAAGAAAACTACATGAATAAAGTACGTTTGACGCATCTTTAATTGCATCGTTCATTCTTTTTATGGCTTTACATTTGTCAATGTCTGAAAATGAACCGTGAAAAAAGAACGATGACCACAATTCGTTGTGCAGGAACAAATCCTCGCTGTTTAATTCGGTTTTCGACATCAGCAAATCCAAAGCCGTTAAAATTGAGCAGGGATTGTACATTGCTCCAAAAGGATTAACCATACTGTTGAATTTCAATAATTTCATGGCTTCTCCCGTATTGTTTGCAAAACACGAACCAATCCAGAATAGCGAATCTTTATAACTTATTTTAAAAGGATAGCGAGGTATTTCAATTTGTGTACGATACTGCATATTTGTTGTTTAAAAATTTACTTTTTATATTCCGATATACAGAACAAATATGTTCTATATACAGATTTAAAGATTGCTAATTTAATCAGATTCCATGTTAAATATGTAACCATCAACGATGGCGTTAATTTTCTAATCAAACACAACTTGGTTACATTTGTGTAAGTCATTAATTTAATCCTTGACATATTTATCTGTAATCCAGTTCCAAATCTTTTATTAAATCGCCAATGTTTGCATTTTTTGAGATAATATAATTGATTTTATCCTGAACTGTATATGGCGTTTTTTCATTATTTGTTTCTGTTTCAGGCTTTTTGATAATCCATTTAATTTTAATGGAGGAGTTAATTTTTGTTCGGAGATGTTCTATCAAATCAGCAGAATGAGCATCCATCATGTTTTTATAATATTCTTCTTTCTCGACATCTCCAAGTACAGGATATGTAATTGTATTGTTGTCAATAAGTTCCGGAGTATATGCAAGCAAACGGCTGCTCAGGCGCGGCGATTTTTGTTTTATTCCTTCGGCGTAAGCCTTCCATTCCGATACAATATCGTCAACCGTAAAATCCTTGTTTACAGGTGTTTCAATTACTGTTTCAGTTTTGGTTTCCTGTTTATTATTATCCAGACGCATGTCTTTTAACGAAATAGCTTTCGGTATTTCTGGTATCTGCTGTTCGCCTTTCTTTACTGTAACAGGTTTAGTTACAGTGTTTTCTACTGATTTTGATTCAGTAGTATCATTTTTTTTTTCCTGCCCCGTACAGGACAAATTCAACAGAGCAAGTTCTACCAGCCAGCGCGGATTCCAGCTTGATTTATACTCTGTTTCACATTTGCTTATGATATTCATGGCTTCGTGGAGAAACTCCAAAGAACATTTTGCCGACTGCTGTTTGTACCGTTCCGCTATTCCCTGTCCCACTTCCAGAAGCGAAACCGTTTGAGAATCCTTACTTACGAGAAGGTCTCTGAAATGAAGACTCAAACCCGACACAAAATGCTGTATATCAAACCCTTTTTTTAATATTACATCGAAAATAATAAAACATTCCTTATAGTCATGACGCAAAAAAGCGTCGGTAAGTTTGAAATAATTGTCATAGTCCAAAATATTCAAATCTTCAATAACGGCAGAATAGGTAATACTGTTGCCGCAAAACGAAACAATTCTGTCAAAAATCGAAAGAGCGTCTCTCATGGCTCCGTCGGCTTTACGCGCAATAAGATTAACAGCGTCGTCTTCAAATGTAATATCTTCTTTTTTCGCAATATCTTTGAGATGCAGGACTATGTTTTCGATTGAAATTCTATTAAAATCATATATCTGACAGCGAGACAGAATAGTTGGAATGATTTTATGTTTTTCGGTTGTTGCCAGTATAAAAACAGCGTATGCCGGAGGTTCTTCCAGCGTTTTAAGAAAAGCGTTGAATGCCGCAGCCGAAAGCATGTGTACTTCGTCGATGATATAGACGCTGTATTTTCCTACCTGCGGAGGCACCCGCACTTTGTCAGTCAATAACCTAATATCTTCAACAGAATTGTTTGATGCAGCGTCAAGTTCGTGAATATTGTACGAGCGTCCTTCTGCAAAAGACCGGCATGATTCGCATTGTCCGCAAGCCTCTACATTTTCATTTAAATTCAAACAGTTAATTGTTTTTGCAAAAATACGGGCGCAGGTTGTTTTCCCAACGCCTCTTGGTCCACAAAACAGATAGGCATGACTTAGATGTCCTCTCTGTATTGCATTTTTAAGAGTAACGCCTATATTCGATTGTCCCACAACCGATGAAAATGATAAAGGTCTGTACTTTAACGCCGATACTACAAATTGTTCCATGCAGCAAAATTAATGTTTTTTTTTTAATCAGAAAAATTCAGGTATGAAAAACTGTTGTTTTGTAAAAAACGGAAATAGAGATTATGTAAATTTATTTTTGTATAAACAGACTGGAAACCAGTGGTTTAATAACCGTATATACTCGAAACGAAGGAAAATATGTATAATAGAGTTTATGTAAATTTAAATATGATATTGGAAAGCATATCTCTGGCTGAAAGCCAGAATTTTCATAACCGCCGGTGGTTGACCGGCGGAAGAAACAGTGAGACGATAACGCTGCCTGTAAAGGCAGAACCCTGTGGAGCAGAAAATATTCAAAAAACAGGCTTTCAGCCAGTTTTTTGGGATTATGTTTGTCCGTATGTCAAACGACATACGGTTATGAAAATTCTGGCTTTCAGACAGTATATACTCAATTAAATTTACATAAACTCTATTGCAGGGGTTGTCCCGCAAGATTTTAGCGCAGGACAACGCCCTGTGCGGTTAATTTCAGCATTTTTAGACATAAATAAATCTACATAATCTCTAATATTTAAGACTTGTTATCAGCCCTGTTACATTTGTTTATATTAAACAAATGTAACAAAATATTTTTACACCTGTTTGTTTATATTTATTTCAGAAACAACGACGTTAATCACACAGGATTTTTATTTCAAATATATTAACATATATAATATTGAAAATCAGTATATTTACATACTGTTATATAAAGTAATTTTTATGTTATATTATCGGAATTGTTATACCGAATATGGAGCAATTAAACATAAATGGGGCTTTTTATCGAAAATAGCGTAAATAATATATTATAACCCAGATTTTTAGTTGAGTTATATAAAGTAAATTTTAGCTAATTCAATATTCAGATTTGTTTTATTAACTGGGTTATTATAAATAGATTAATTGTTATATAACAGAAATAACCATCGTTGTTACATTTGTAAAATTTGTCAATGAAGTTCTTTGCTAACAACCGTTCTTGTTACATTTGTGCAAATCATTGTCTGGTTAACTTTTGTGTCAAAATTTTGTTACAAATTTGCAAGTGTCAAAATTTTGTTTTAATTTTGTGTCGGTTTTTGTTAGAGTAAATGTAGATTTAAATATGATATTTGAAAGCATCAAACTGGTTGAAAGTCAATTGTTGCGACAGTAAACTTACATAAACTCTATTAATATTAATATTGCGAAAATTTATGGTTTTATGGATATAAATGACAGAATATCTCATTTGATGGAGAAAAAAAATCTGACAAAAAAAGAATTTGCTGATAAAATTGACGTTAACAGGACTAATATTAATCATATTCTTGATGGACGAAATAAACCCGGATATGATTTTTTACATAAAACTCTCAAAGCTTTTTCCGACATTAACGCCGAATGGTTGATGACGGGCAACGGCGACATGTATAATGCATCTCATTCTGACCACTCCCCTACCCTGTTTGAATATCAGGAACATGAGACTCCTCAAAAAGAACATGTCGATACAGATAAAAAACAAGAACCTGAAAAAACAGAGGAGAAAAAACAGGAGAAAACTGTCAATCGCGGAGAAAATTCCAACTCCGAATTAGATAATATTCTTGAAAATATATCTAAAAATGAAAATATTGTAGTATTTTCAAAGGAAACATTTATAAACGGCAGAAATGTAAAGCCGGAAGACAGCGTCGCCGCTTCCGAAAATATTGAACCAGATAAATCGGAACATATCGAAAATGAAATAGAATCAATAATAGTCTGTTACAGAGACAGAACCTGTAAACGGTATAAGTTTGTGTAATTACAAAAAATAAACTTGCATTTCTTTACAGTTTTGGTCCGTACATTTTCATAACGGTACGGTAAACCAGCTCATATTCGTATCCTCTTGAAAGTCCGAATTTTATAAGTTTGTTTGTAAGGTCTTCTTCCGAAGGCATTATTGTTTTCATAAGTTTGCCGTCTTCACATTTCATTATTTCTGCCGGAAAAGCGCGAAGAATGTTGTAGTTGTGCGTCGCCATCAGTACCGATATTTTGAAAGTACTTGACAATTCCCTGATAATGTTCATTATATTGGAGCTTGTGTCGGGGTCGAGGTTTCCGGTAGGCTCGTCGGCAAGAATTATTTCGGGGTCGTTGAGCATTGCGCGGGCAATGGCTACACGCTGCTGCTCTCCTCCCGAAAGACGGAATGGCATTGAATCGTGTTTGTTTTCCAAGCCGACTATCGAAAGCACTTCGTCGATTCTTGCATTGATTTCGTCTTTGTTAGTCCAGCCCGTAGCTTTGAGTACAAACAGCAGATTTTCGCGCACCGGTCTGTCGGTTAGAAGCTGAAAATCCTGAAAAACAACGCCAATTTTTCGTCTCAATAACGGAATTTGCGCGTCTTTCAGGTTAATCAGATTAAAATTCAAAACTTTGGCTTCTCCCGAAAATACTGGAATTTCACCGTTAATTGCTTTTATGAGCGTGCTTTTGCCGCTTCCGACTCTGCCTATCAGATACATGAACTGTCCTTTTGACAGGCTGAAATTCACGTCTGTCAAAATTGCCATGTCTTTTTGGTACAGACTTACTCTTTTAAAATCAATTACCGTATCCATCAAACCATCAGTAAAACAGTTTCATTCCTTTGATAATGGTTGTTTTGCTTGTAATGCCGTTGACGGAGCAAAGGTATTTTACGGAAGTTTTTGTACGTCTGGCAATTGCAGTCAGCGTATCGCCTTCGCGTACTGACCACGTTTTCAGAGCGCTTTTGTTGCCCGATAAAAATTTTCTGTTATTATGGTCAAAATTTTTGCGGGTCAGTATAATTTCTTCGTTTACGGCGCAGAGAGAATCGAAATCGACAATATCGCGCGGATTTATGCAGTGTCCCATATACCGTATTTCAAAATGCAGGTGAGGTCCGGTCGATCGTCCCGTACTGCCTCCGTAACCTATCAAGTCTCCCGATTTTACCGTCTGGTCGGGTTTTACGAGCAGTTTGCTTAAATGTCCGTAGAATGTTTCCAGTCCGTTATAGTGTCTGATAGCCACCAAATTGCCGTAACCGCTGACTCTTTTTGCTATTCTCACTGTTCCGTCCATTGCGCTGAGTATGGAATCGCCTTTATACAGTTTTAAATCAATACCGTTATGGTGGCGATAACGTCTTGGACCAAATTCCGACGATACTCTGTAATTTTTCACAAGCGGATAGGTAAATCCTTTCAGGGAAACGGATATACAGTCGCCGTTTCCGATGATCGAGTCGATGGGCATTTTATAGGGATTAACCTGCAAGTTATTCCAGATTGCGTACAGGACGTCCGAGGGGATAGCGTCATCTCCGCCGGAATCGGCGTCCAGATCGAGTCTTTCGTCCCAGTCCTGCAAATCTGCCGGTTCTGTAACCTGAGCTTTGATTTCAAGTTTTTGCCTTAACTTGGGGACTGGATAAGATGCAACAGTTTCGGTGTGAACGGCGCTGTGTTTTTCTTTTGCAAACATGTTTTTTAACTGACCGTCAACGCATAATGGCAGCGCAAAGAAAAGCGGCAATAATAAAGTACGTTTTCTTTTCATATTTATCCTTTGTATTTATTTTATAAAATTAAGCATCAATTTTTGCATATTTGGCGTGATGTTCTATAAATTCCCTTCGAGGCGGCACGTCGTCGCCCATCAGCATGGAAAATATTCTGTCGGCTTCCGAAGCGTTTTCTATCGAAACCTGACGCATAACTCTTTTTTCAGGGTTCATCGTTGTTTCCCACAACTGTTCGGCGTTCATTTCTCCGAGACCTTTATATCTCTGTACGTGCAATCCGGTTTCTTTGCCTTTTCCGAGTTCTTCGACCGCAGTTTTGCGTTCGTCCTCGTTCCAGCAGTAGCGTTCGTCCTTTCCTTTTTTTACGAGATAAAGCGGCGGGGTTGCGATATACAGATGTCCTTTTTTTATAAGGTCTTGCATGTGTCTGAAAAAGAAGGTCATTATTAGCGTTGCTATGTGGCTTCCGTCCACGTCGGCATCGGTCATTATTACGATTTTGTGATAGCGCAGCTTGTCCATGTTCAGAGCTTTTGAATCTTCTTCGGTGCCGATGCTTACGCCAAGCGCCTGATAGATGTTTTTGATTTCTTCGTTTTCAAAAACTTTGTGTTCCATCGCTTTTTCGACATTGAGTATTTTACCCCTCAACGGCATGATTGCCTGAAAGTTTCTGTCGCGTCCCTGTTTTGCCGTGCCTCCTGCCGAATCGCCCTCGACAAGAAATATTTCGCAGTTTCCCGGAGTTCTGTCCGAGCAGTCGGCAAGTTTGCCGGGCAGTCCCGAACCGGAAAGTACGCTCTTGCGCTGAACCAGCTCGCGGGCTTTTCTTGCGGCGTGGCGGGCTGTGGCGGCAAGTATTACTTTGTCTATTATTTGTTTTGCTTCTTTGGGATTTTCTTCGAGATAAATATCGAGAGCTGAACTTACAGCCTGATCGACGGCAAGCGATACTTCGCTGTTGCCAAGTTTTGTTTTTGTCTGACCTTCAAACTGAGGTTCGGCGACTTTTACAGAAACGACTGCCGTCAAACCTTCTCTGAAATCGTCGCCGTTTATTTCAAATTTCAGTTTTGCGAGCAGTCCCGACTTGTCGGCATAATTTTTTAACGTGCGCGTCAACCCTCTGCGAAAACCCGTCAGGTGAGTTCCGCCTTCTATTGTATTTATATTGTTTACATAGGAATGTACGCTTTCGGTAAATCCGGTATTATACTGCATTGCTATTTCTACCGGTATTCCTGTTTTTTCAGTTTCGAGACATATTGGTTTGTCAACTAATTTTTCTCTTGTAGAATCAAGGTATTCGACAAATTCCTGCAACCCCCGTTCTGAAAGAAAATTTTCGCTGCGGACGCTTTCGCTGGCAGTATCCTGACTGTCGGCATACTTTTCTCTTTCGTCGGTCAAGCTCAGCCTGATGCCTTTATTTAGAAATGCAAGTTCTCTCATTCTTGCCGCCAGAATATCGAAATTGTATTCTGTCGTATTTGTAAATATTTCGCTGTCGGGTTTAAAATAAATGGTTGTTCCGGTTTCGTCGGTTTCGCCTATGACTTCTACCGACGTCAGAGGCGCTCCCTTGCTGTATTTCTGTCTGAAAATTTTTCCGTCTCTTTTGATTGTCGCCACAAGTTCGACAGACAGAGCGTTTACGCACGAAACGCCTACTCCGTGCAAACCTCCGGATACCTTATAGCTTGATTTGTCGAATTTACCTCCCGCATGTAACACAGTAAGAACAACTTCGAGCGCCGATTTCTGTTCCTTTTCGTGCCAGTCGGTCGGTATTCCGCGTCCATTATCGACAACGGTAATCGAATTTCCATCGTGGATTGTGATGTCAATACTGTTAGCATATCCGGCAAGAGCCTCGTCAATGGAATTATCTACAACTTCGTACACCAAATGATGCAAACCGCGCGACCCCACGTCGCCTATATACATTGCCGGACGTTTACGTACTGCTTCGAGACCTTCAAGTACCTGAATGTTATCTGCCGAATAAATTTCTGTTTTAACTTTGTTTTCGTTCATTATTATATAAAACACATAAAAAAATATCGGCAAAGGTAAGGATTTTTTTCAAAATACCATAATTTCCGTTCTGCAGGTCAATAAATCGGACTTTGAACGACCGGTTTCGTGTATTTTTTATGACCCGAACGACGTTTTTTTGTGTTTGTCTTAAAATTATTAAATACTCTAACGGCAAATAGCACAAAGAGTTTTACAATCAATACAAACGCTTGATTTTCAAAACTGTAAAAACTGTTAATTTTGCGTGTTTTATGTTAATGCCTGTTTTTCGGACGGCAGTTTTCAGACAACAATCCTCAGTTTTATTACGATTGAGACGGTACATTTAGCATTGTAGGGGCGCGTAAATCGCGCCCCTACATTTTCAACGATAAATTTAAAACCATGAAAACAGCGTCATCAGGTTATTTTCCGGCGCTGTTAATCAGCAGTTTTTAAAATTTGATTCCAACAGAGAAATTTAAACATTTGTTTTTATATTTTGTATCGTTACTGTCTGCTGTATTGAATATATTGCTTAGTCCAATGTTGTACCCCGCTCTTACAAAAAAGCGTTTAAAGCAGTATCCTGCCATTATATTAAAACCGTAATCAAACCTTTTGAATATAGCGTCATCGCCCCCCTCAAACAATCCGTCGCTTGAAACTTCATCCAAGTCATTGCTGAGTATTATTTTGCCTGAAAGCCCGTATGAAAAGGCAGGTCCAGCGCCTATAAATAATGCATCGTTTTTACCCATATTTATATTGTATATTAAACTTATCGGAATTTCCAGATAATTAATATACACTTTTGTATCTAAATTCTCAATAATATATAAAGAACCATCTTCATACAAGAGATATTCCTCTTTATACCCTTTGGCACCTTTTTTTACGAACAATAATTCCGGTTGAATGGAGAAATTTTTATTCAATTTGAACTCAAAAAACATGCCTGCATGAAAACTTGTACTTGAAAGATTGTCATCATTAAACAAAAGAGCGTTAGTTGCCATACTGGCGATGCTCAAACCGCCGAGAAAACCGAAATGAAATTTTGAAGGTGGAGGGAGTGTATCTATAAGTTTAGTTACTGTAAAATACTGTGGCGTTCCGGCTTTTACATCTTTAACAAGAAAAGCCTCCTCCGGTTTGTATCCCGGCGCGGTTATCCTGATATGATATTTCATGCTCATGCCGGTTGGGTTAACGCACAGTACATAGCAGTTACACTCACTGTCGAAAACAGGTTTGTTTTTTAAACTGCTCGGAGTGTTGGGCATTGAAAAATTCAAATCGGGAATGTCTGTGTAAAATACCAGAGCGCCTAAGGGAGCGCCGCTTTCTTTACACTGGGAGTAAAACTTTGGCGAGTTATCGGTTGCTTTAACACGAAACTCTTTTAAGCCGTCCTGCGAAAAAAGATTTCCGCAAATACACATAAAAAAGATAAAAAATGAAAAATTTAATTTCATATTTGTAACAATTTAAAAGTTATTTATATTTATTATTATTATTATATTTATTATTTATATCAAAAAGGAAAATCGTAGGTGCTAAAAACCTGTTCTCTGCCTATTTCGTTACCGTTTCCGTCGGTCAGCGGCTGCCATGTTCGCACCCATACTGTCGGAGTGTCTTCGTTTTCGTAATCAATCAGCAGAAACAGCCAGCCGTCGTCGTGATAGCCGCCGGCGGACTTTTCGCTCGGTTTGGTTGTCCAGCTCTGTTTAAGCGTAACGCCGTAGATGTGGTTGTTTCCTTCGTTTCGCATAACCTCAATTTCGTCAAACTGAATGTTTACGTAATTATTGTTTTTGAAAATTCTACCCAGTCTGTCGAGATACTGTTTCTTGCTTTCGGAGCTGTATATTAAATCTCTGTTTTTGTCAGACCTGACATGTGGAATATCGCCTGTTTTATTTTGCAGCACTCTGCCGGTAATAATCAGAGCGTCGTCGCTGTAAACTTTTTGCAGATAGTTCATATCTTTAACGTTATATGCGGTTTTGAAGTTTTCTACAAATCCGAGAATAATTTCGCGCTGTCGAAAGTCGCCAACTTCGTTTGAGCCGTCCATAATAACGCCGTACTGATGTATCGAAATTGCGTTGTACATGTCGCAGATTTTGCCGTCGGGAGTAAACTCAATCACAATCTCCTGATACTGTTCTTCGTCGCTGTTTCCCTGCTCGAAAAATACGGGAATGTTTCTGACCTGATACTTTTCCAGAGCGCCGTTTGATTTTTTTTGCGCCAGTATTCTCTTTACGCAGATGCCCGCCTTGCTGCAATAAAAATGACTGGTTTCCCAGATTGATTTTATTCGTTTTTCAGCTTCCGCAGTAACATTTTTTATCGAAAGCGCAGATTCGTTCTGCCTGTATGCGCGGTGAATTTCATCGAACAAAGCGTTAGCATTGTTTTGCATAATATTTCTGATATTTTCGGGCGCAGTTTCAACAAACTGAAATGTGGTTTTATGCTGCTGCGCATACGTTTGAGCGCTCAAAATGCAACTCATGAAAATTGCGGCAAATTGCCTTATTTTATACACTGTCATATCTTAATTTAATATCTAAAATGGAAAATCATAAGGATTAAAAATCCTGTCTTTAGTAATCACGTTACCTTTGTCATCTGTCAGCGGCTGCCATGTGCGCACCCATACAGTCGGTTTTTCTGTGTCAGAAAAATCAATCAGCAGAAAAAGCCAGCCTTCGTCGTGATAGCCGCTGTTGGACTTTTCGCTCGGTTTTGTCGTCCAGTCCTGTTTAAGCGTAACGCCATATATCGGCATTGTTTCTTTTTGCACAATCATAATACTGTCGAATTTTATATTCACATATTTGTTGTTTCTGAAAATTCTACCCAGTCTGTCGAGATACTGTTTTTTGTTTTCTACGCTGTATTCAAATTCCTTTTCCTTTTTTGTTTCCTGTACAGGTTTTGGGCTTTTTCCACCAGACTGCAATACTCTGCCGGTAATAATCAGAGCGTTTTCGCTGTAAACATTTTGCAGATAGTCCAAATCTTTACAGTTATATGCAGTTTTAAAATTGTCAACAAAATTCACTATTATTTCTCTGTTACTCAGGTCTTTAACAGAGTCGGCACCACCAATAATATCATTATACCGGTTTCCCGTAATAGCGCAATACATATCGCAGATTTTGCCGTCGGGAGTAAACTCAATCACAATTTCCTGATTTTGTTCTATGGCATCTTTGCCCTGCTCGAAAAATACGGGAATACTTCTAACCTGATATTTTTCTACTGCGCCGTTTAATTTTCTTTGCGCCAGTACTTTTTTTATAATACGACCTGATTTCAGGCAGTAAAAATGACTGGTTTCCCAGATTGAATTTATTCGTTTTTCGGCTTCGGGAGTAATATTTTTTAGCGAAAGCGTCGATTTGTTCTGCCATTGTGCGCGGTGAATTTCCTCAAACAAAGCATCTGCATTGTTTTGCATGATATTTCTGATATTGCCGGGCGCAGTTTCAACAAACAAAAACGTGGTTTTATGCTGCTGCGCATACGTTTGAGCGCACAAAATGCAACTCATGAAAATTGCTGCAAATTGCCTTAGATTATTTTTTTTCATAATCATATATTTTTTTATTTTTGAGCAAGGCAAGCCTTGTCCCTGCATTTTTCATTTTCTTCATTTTTCATTCTTCATTTTATTCGGCTGTATATACAGTAAAGAATATTTCCCCTGTTCATACTCCTGTTCAATATTTTGTACCGTTTTACCGGAAATCAAGTCGATACGGACTTCGCCGGCGTCAAACAGCGCAACCAGAGCGCCGCTGGAAGCACAAACGACGACAATACATTTTTCCGGACTGTAGAAACCCTCGCTGCCGTTTCCGGAGACAAGTCCTTTTTCCTTTATACACCGGCGAACTTCTTTGTCTGTTTTACAGGCAAGCAGGCTCTTTATAATCAAAGGGTCTTTCTCTGGTTTAGTACTGTCTGATTTAGTACTGTCAACGCTGTCTTTATCAATCCATGCAAGAATTGCAATTTTGCTGCCCTGCAACTGTAGCCTGTTGCAGTGAACGCCATGGAAAACAATCTTTTGCACGTCGTCCTGTTTCAAACGGAAAGCCTTATCGGCAATGATGCTGTTTACAAGACCGTCAACAGCACATTTTTTTGCAATTTCGGAGTTGAAATCGGCGCACTCGTTCCAGTAGTATTTGCCGGAAGCCTGTATCTCATACGCTCTTTCTTCCGACAGGTAATCCTGTCCGTAAACACAGGGAGCAAAAGCCATTACGGACAAAACTGTAAACATTAAATTCAATTTACCCATACTCATTATTTTTTATTTTTGTTTTTATCTTTATTTTTATTTTCTATTTTTCCGAACAGCGTTTTTACGTTATGCTGCGGAATATTGGAATAGAGCTGCATTTCGATTGTGCCTCCGTTTATTAAATCATCTAACGAAACTGTAACATAAGCGAGATGAATACTGGCAGCGTTACGGTCGCTAAGTATCAGCGTACCTTCAAGTTTTTCTTTTTCAAGCGATTCGATACCGAAATATCTGTCGTAATCGCGCAAAAAATAGTCGTCGAAATCGCGGCTGTTTATCGTATATTTTTTCACGACATTACTGTACATGCGGTGCGTGATGTTGATTTTATAATTATTACCTACCGGCACAAGCAGCGCGTTGGAAAACGATTCTGCAATCAGCGATTTGTCGAAAGCAAGACTATACACGCTGTCAGCCCTGATATAAACAAGATTGTTGTTTATTTGCGGAATTACAAACGAATTTGTTTTAATATCAACCGTATCCTGCAACTGTTGAATGAAATTTAAATCGGAAACTGAAAGGCTTGGTTTTGCAACGCTGTCGTTTGACGCTCTGTGATTTTTTAATTGAAAGGCAAGCTGTATTTCTCGTTCCCTTTTATTCATTCCGGTTATCAGCTCGCTGTCGGCTTTAAACTCAAAAGACAATTTCTGTCTATTGTCGCATAAAAGTATTACGATGTAATTTTTGCCGTCGTATTTTATAGTAATACCGTTGCAGCTTTTCAGCAAATTCAGCAACTGCCGCTTTTCGGTAAAAAAATTATACTCGACATGCTTATTGTTTAATTTGATAACAAAATCTTTTTCGCCGAAAACAAAAACCGTATGATTAACGTCGTTTGACAGCAGCGCCGTCAGCATTTCTCTTTCTATCAGCCGTACAATTACATTATTAGCCATAACGCTGTCGCGCAAAAAACGCAAGCCAACATGTTCAAAAATGCGATTTTTGTCGCAACGGAAAATTACCGGCACGGTTTCGTTCTGTACCGCATTGCGGCACAGAACGACTGTGTCAGTCGCCGCTCCGACCCTGCATGTTTCGGGCAGCAAATTATATAAATCATGCAACGACTGCGAATAAAATAACGTCTGTGCGTTTCCGGCATACAGCGCCGACAGTCCAAATATCAGCAGTATTGCAATTTTCAGTTTATTGGCAGGCATACTTTACTGTATGTTTTTGTCAGTACCAATATCATACGGAAAGGGACGTTTTGGCACGTTTATTTTTTCCTCTTTGCCGTCCTTTCTGTATAAAGTTCCCGAAACAATATCTCCATTGCCCCAGTTTCCTTTGAACCGGTCGCCTGCTTTGGCATAATGCTCTTTGCTGTCATGTTTAGCAATCTGGACATCACTTGTATAAGTCATTATACCGTTGCCTTCGGGAATACCGTACTTTTTATAAATATCGCCTTCGTAAGTACCGAAAGAGTATTCTTTGGTACCATGTACAATTTCCTGTCCCTGTCCTTGTCCTGTATTACCTGTATCGTCCCCATTTTCTTTTTTAACATCTACAGTAATTTGAATACATTTGGAAACAACTTTTCCGTCTGAGGTTTCCCATCTGCCGTAGTAAGTTGTTGTTTCTGTTGGGGTTACGTTAAAATTATTTCCGCAGCCAACATAAACGCCACCACAACTGTTTTTGTACCATTTGAAAATATCGCCGGCTCCACCCTTGTAAACCAGAGTTACAATTTCTCCACTATCTATGGGAGGCAAATCTATTATTGTTTTTGTACCTTGTTGCACACATATTGTATCTGGAGCTTCCACTGGACACTTAATTGCCGAAACATGGCAAATCGCTACAATCTGCTCATTTTCAATTGTTCTTGCGGTAACGGTTGTTTCTCCAGTCGAAGTTGCATAAATGCTGTCGCTTATCGTTGCAATTTCGGGGTTATCGCTTAGCCATTCAACCTGCTGCCCTTTAATTGCGCTGGCAATATTATCGGGCAAAGGGCTGGTTTGATTAACAAAAACTTCAACATTTTCTTCTGTTACCGTCTGTTTTTCTCCACCGATTCCCTCTTTAGCTACAAAATAGTAAATCGCGCCTAAGACTGCTATACCTACTATGCAGAGAAGAATTATAAGCCACGGCGGAGGTGGAGGTGTAGGTGTAACTAATAACCCTCCACATTGGGGACATTCAAAATCGTCGCCAATATTTACTTCAATAGTTTCTTTGGCATTGGCTTTCTGGCAGTTGCCAAAGTTGACACACTGACCTTTTTTTACTTTTAAATTTTTTGCCATATTTTTTACAGTTTTATAAATTTTCAATTAAATCCATTGCTTTTTCTGCACATTCGGTAAAAACTATACAGTCTTTATTACCACTGTTACCGCCGTATTCCGGCAAAATTATTTCCTGATAACAGGATTTAACTTTCTCTGCAAGTTCTGCTCTTTTGTCTTTATGCAGCCATTTTTCTCTGATTTCGACTTCTGTTTTTTCGCGCAGAGATTCGCCAAAATTTTTTGTAAATATTGGCAGGAAAGGAATTTCTGTAAATTTATCGGCAATAGGCGTCAAAACTTCTACGCCCAAACGGTTTACAGAGACAGTTCCATACGCAGATCGTCCCGTGCCGTCTTTTTTGTCGGCATATTTCACAAAATCAAGGACATAAGCGACAATCAGATAGGGGATATATTTTTTGCGAATTTCAGAAGGAGGCATTTCGGGTACAACAAACAAATTGGGAAGATTTTCGCCTGTTCCTTCCGTGTGCAGTACGGTGCGGTTTTGACGCGCTTCATTCTGATTGTTAACCAGATAATCGTATTTTGTCTTTAAAAATTTCAAATCGTCGATTGCGCGTAAAGGGAAGCAGTAAGTAACGCTCGAAATTGTAATTTCATTTTTGCGAAGTCCGTTGGCGTCTGTTTTTACAACGACGTTGCCCTGAACCGCTTCTGTCAATTTTGTTTCGAGTTTGCCGGCAAACTGCTGAACATTTGCATTGCCTTCAATTTTAGGCAGATTTATTAAAATCAGTTTTTTGAAAACAGAAGTGCCGACAACAGGAACAGGATTGTTGGGAACAGTCAGACTGATTTCGGCGCTGTTAAAAGTGGCAAACACCCCGCTTTGTTCGATAAGGTCTTTTGCAAACTGTTTCAAATCATCGTCAGTACGCAGCCGTTCTCCAAGCTGTTCGAGAATACTGCGGTTAATGAGTTTTTTATTGTCTTCTTTGATTTCTTCATTGTGAATGGCAATTGATTTTTCCCGAATCAGCGTGTCTAAAATCTGTGAGATTGTATTGCTGGAAATGTTTGCATTGGCGCGGAAAAAAGTATGTTCGTTACCGATTAGCGAGATTATTTTTTCACGAAAAGCGCTGGCAATATTCATTTGCCGCGCCTTGTCGCAGACTGTTTTTTTAACAAATCTTACTACGGCATCCTTGTCGTAGTAACGGATAACAGCCTCCCGCAGGTCGATTGCGCCATTGTCCTGACAACGCGCCCCGATTTGTATTTCCACATCTTTTAATACTTCGTTAACCGTTTCTACGAATGTTTCTATTCGTCCGCGCAACTCATTCAGTCTGGTTAAAAGCTCCGGTAAAATGGCGATGCAAAAACGCAAACCTTCGATTTCCGTCTTTTTCATGTATAACTGGTTCAGAAAGGTGGAATGTTTTTGAAGGATTCTGTTTTTTCTGCCCCAAATGGCTATTCCAATATTTGCCCATTCTATCTGATTTAAAGAAAGCGCCTTTTCCAGCTCGTCAATAGATTGACTCCACTGAAAAATTTTGTCTTCAAACTCTTTGCGTCGGCGTCCAACCGATTCTGTCAGTTTGTCGGTCAACTGAGTAAGGTTATGCAGCGACAGGTCTCCGTTTTTCCACCGGTCAAACATATCTAATTCAACCCTTTCGGCAATTTCGCTGGCGTGTTCTTTTTTTGCCTGCGTTTTTCCTTCAAAAAAGTTTTTAACGCCTGCCTTGCGGAAAAATTTTTCGTATCCTTCGATGCAGAGCTGTTCCAGTGTGTTCAAAGGCATTTTGTCTTTACTCGCAATTTCAGTCCAGTTAGGAATCACGTTGTTCCAGTAGTCTGCAAAACTGTGGAATCTTTGTTCGTCCGATTTCAGAATCGGTTTGTCGAGCATCAGATGTTTGTCGGTTAATCGCCATTTTTCAAGTTGTTCAGGCTCTTTTACAAACGAATTGAAGTCGATATTGGCAGGCGTATTGCGGAAGCCCAAATCGTCGTTCCAGTTGTTGTATCGTATTTGCAGCAGCGCCTGCTGTCCAAAGTTATAGGTAAAATATTCCGTAATTTCTTCTTCGGGAATAATTACACGTTTGATGCCAAAAGAGCCAAACGCCTTTGAGCGCACAATATCAATTACCCCTTCTTTGGCGTCTTCGCTGTTTTCAAACAAATGGTCGTCAATGTTTTCAAAACTGTACGAGCGCATAAATTCCTGCGTATTGTCGTTGCTTTCAAGGAAAATACGGCTGTAAACAAAATCGGCGGCAATGAGCGGCAACTGTCTGTGCGAATCGACTACTTTCCCGTGTTCGTTGATATTTGAATATACAAAAATACCGTTGACAATTTTGTTTGTAGCCAGATCAATGCGGTCAGACATTGCTGTAACGTCGTGCGGCTTGTATTTCTTAACAGTCAGGGCGTTCAATTCTCTCAACGCGGCATAACCGTTGGCGTGATACCGTCCTGCGTCGCAGCCTGCCGGCGGTTCTATTTCCGGCGTCATGCAATAGACTATAATATCTGCTCCCGAAGTGCGTGCGTTATCTATTACGGTCGGAAATTTTTTACGTGTTTGAGCTATCACGTCAATAATTGAACCAGAGCCTGTGCCGCCAGCCAGTCCCGTAAAAATATGAATTGTTACAGGCGAATTTCCACTGATTTCTCTTACCTTTCGGTATTGCGCACTCAATGTATCAATATACGACTGTACCGAGCCTCCAAACAGAATCCTTCCAGCCTTGCGTTTTTGCCCTGCCGCCGCGCCAATCTCGCCGATAGTCTGTCGCATAACTTCGGGGTCGCCAATAAAACCCGACAGCCCCGGAAATCCGCCCGGATTTGCAAAAATTGTCTCCAGCTGAATACCTCTGATATTCACGTATTCGCTGTTTGTAAACGATGCGTCCTGTCCGTGTACGCGCCAGGTTACATCTCCCGGCTGCATCATTTCGTTAGTAGAATCTACATAAACGAAACCTATCGGGAGTTTGGCGCGTTCCCCGTCGCTAAACTCCGCCCATAAGCGTTTGCGAAAAGCCTTCAAAATTTTTCCGCCGGTACCGCCTAAACCAATAATTAAATGATTTTCCATGTTTGACTGTTTTAATTACAATTAAACGTATTATTATATCTTGTTAAACTTAGTTTTTCGGATTTTTTTAATTTACTCGAAAAAAATAGTGTTTTCCGGTTTATTTTCCAAAATCCGTCATCGCAGATTTCGGAATTTTCCGCAAAACATACGTCGTTACATGCTTTTTTTATAATCGACAGACAGACTGCCGAAACGGGAATTACCGCAAGGGTAAGGGTAGAATGTGTAAGATTCATCATTTTTCAATTATTTATAATTAACAGTTTTATTTTCAGTATTTTACACCAACAAAATAGCGTGGAATCAACCTGTCTGATACTCAGGTTTCCACGCCTATCCCTCTGGCAAGTTCAACTCCACGCCGTGTACAACGGCGTTTCGCCAACTTATTCTTGAGGGATAACCCGCGCAATACACGCAGGGTTAAACGTATTGTGGAAAACGAGTACCAAGAATAGCAGCAAATCGCTATTTTATTGTATTTTGTAATGCGCCGCAGCGCTTCTGTTCTGTCTATGTCATACTAAAAAACAAATTTTTATTTTCGACCGCAAAGATAATATTTTTTTAGTTATTTCTATGAAGTAATTTATTTACTGTATGAAACAATTTGTTTTTTGCAATAATCTAATACATACAAAAGATTAATGTTGATAAAAATTAATAATGCGAATCAAGGGTTGAAAACGTTTTTTTAGCCCGAATGGGCTAAATTTTCATAACCGCATACAAGCGAAGCGCAGTTTGCGGTAGCACAATCGTTCTCTTCTTTGCCTGTAAGGCAAAACTTTAATGCTTTTGCGATAGAGTTTTGCCTTTCAGTCAATCGGTTGTTGTCGTTTTTAGCCGCAGGCAACTATCGCTCGCCTGCGGTTATGAAACAGGTATTTTACATACGATTTTATATACACTGTCTGGAAAATTGAGCCGGTCGTAATTTTAACCGGATTAGTCTTCTATTTTTATCAATGTATAATCCTTTTTACCTTTTCTTATTAGCACATATTTATTTTGTAAAAGTTTTAAACTTTGAATGTCTGTATTTTCGTCCGTAATTTTTTCTTCGTTAATGTTGAAACCTCCGCCGCGTATCAGTTTTCGCAATTCGCTTTTCGACGGCGCAATTGGAGCTTTGTCGGTAAACATGTCGAGCATGGGGGCTGTATTCCAGACGTTTTGCGGGATATTGAATACCGGAACGCCTTCAAATACATCGAGCAGAGTGGCTTCGTCGAGCGATGCGATTTTTTGCGTGTTTCCTTTGTCGAATAAAATCATCGAAGTTTCTACCGCCTGATTATAGTCTTCTTCTGAATGAACCATGCAGGTAACTTCTTTTGCCAGAGTTTTTTGCAGCAGACGGTGGTGCGGATAGAGTTCATGTTCCTTAATCAGGGTTTCGACGGTTTCTTTGTCGAGCATTGTAAATATTTTGATATACCGTCTGGCGTCCTCGTCGCTGACATTGTGCCAGAACTGATAGAATTTGTAGGGCGAAGTGTATTTTGCGTCAAGCCATACGTTTCCCTTTTCCGTTTTTCCAAATTTGCTGCCGTCTGATTTTGTAATCAGCGGACAGGTAATTGCATAAGCCATGCCTCCGTCGATTCGACGGATAAGTTCCGTGCCGGTGGTGATGTTTCCCCACTGGTCGGAACCGCCGAGCTGCATTTTACAGTTCATGTTGCGGTACAGATACAGAAAATCGTATCCCTGAATAAGCTGGTATGTAAATTCGGTAAACGACATTCCTTCGCGGGCGTCTCCCGACAGCCGTTTTTTGACCGAATCTTTTGCCATCATATAGTTGACGGTGATGTGTTTCCCTACGTCGCGCGTAAAATCAAGAAACGAAAAATCTTTCATCCAGTCATAATTGTTTACGAGTTCGGCGGCGTTTTCGGCGTCCGATTCAAAATCAAGAAACTTGCTTAACTGTTTTTTAAGACATTCGAGGTTGTGTTTTAAAGTCTGCTCGTTCAGCAGATTTCTTTCGCTCGATTTCATCGAAGGGTCGCCAATCATTCCGGTAGCGCCTCCAACCAGAGCGACGGGTTTATGCCCGCATTTTTGAAAATGTTTAAGAATCATAATACTGACCAGATGCCCGATATGCAGCGAATCGGCTGTGGGGTCGAAGCCTATATAGGCGACCGTCATTTCCTTGTTCAACTGTTCATCGGCTCCTGCCATTACATCGTGGAGCATACCTCTCCATTTCAACTCATTGAGAAAATCTTTCATATCAATATGTCTAAACGCCGGTTAATACCGACCAGACTGCAAAGTTAGCGCAAAAAAGTTAACTGTTGCAAATCGTTTAATCTGCACTTGCATTAACAGTCTGTTTACGAGAGTTTTAAACCATAAATAAAGCATGTTTCAAACAGTTGTATTTCTCTGTTTTCTATATGTTTTTCGAGCAAATTCAGTTAATTATGCGAATCAGGGGTTGAAAACGTTTTTTTAGCCCGAATGTGCTTAATTTTCATAACCGCAAACCGCGCTTCGCTTGTTTGCGGTAGCTCAATCGTTCTCATCATTGCCTGTAAGGCAAAACTTTAATGCTTTTGCGATAGAGTTCTGCCTTTCAGGCAGTCGGTTGTTGTCGTTTTTAGCCGCAGGCAACGCTATCGCTCGCCTGCGGTTATGAAAATTTTG
>JAIROW010000161.1 GCA_031257315.1 Prevotellaceae bacterium | reverse complement strand
ATATTGAAAGCAAAAACAAGTCAATCAAATATGTTTGTGAAATTTTTGCAAACGGTAATAGAGTTTATGTAAATTTATTTGAGTATATATTGGCTGAAAGCCAGAATTTTCATAACCGTATGTCGTTTGACATACGGACAAACATAATCCCAAATAACTGGCTGAAAGCCAGAACTTGATATTTTCTGATACACATGGTTCTGCCTTTACAGGCAGCGTTTTCGTCTCACTGTTTCTTCCGCCGGTCAACCACCGGCGGTTATGAAAATTATGGCTTTCAGCCAGATATATGCTTGCCAATAGCATATTTAATTTTACATAAATTCTAATATTATGTGTTTGTAGAGACTTTACATGCAACGTCTTTAAGGTTTCTTCCGAAGGTCAACGACCTGCGGGTATGAAAATTTTGGATTTCAACATGAAGAGGCGCGATTAATCGCGCCTCTTCATGTTGAAATATCTTAATTTAAATCGCTACTCACACAATAAGCAAATTATTTGAAAAAACTGTTTCGAACTCTAAACTCTGCAAAGGAATCTGTCTATTGCTTCTGCGGCTTTGCGTCCTGAGGCTATGGCTCTGACTACGAGACTTGCTCCGGTAAGAGCGTCGCCTGCAACAAAAACCTTGTTGACCGATGTTCCATACGGTTCAACAACGGCGACATTACCTCTGCCGTCGTACCCTGTTTGCAGTTCGTCAAGCAGTCCTTCGTGTACGGGGTGGACAAAACCCATCGAAAGCAATACAATATCGGCTTTTATTATTTCTGTCGTGTCAGTTTCGCGCATTGTCATTTTTCCGTCGGGCGATTTTGTCCATTTTACATGGACTACTTCCACGCCTGTAACTTTGCCTTCGCCGTTGCCTATAAAACGTTTGCTTGCAAGATTCCACCGACGTTCGCAGCCTTCGAGATGCGAGCTTGACGTTCTCAGCACGTTAGGGAAAACAGGCCATGGAGTATCTTCGTTATAATCGACTGGGGGCTTGCTTAATATCTCTATTTGAGTAACATGCGCAGCTTTTTGGCGAATCGAAGTTCCAACGCAGTCCGAACCTGTATCGCCGCCGCCAATTACCAGCACGTGTTTTCCCTTAGCCGAAACAAGTTCTTCCTGCTCGACGGTTTGTCCCGCATTTATACGGTTCTGTTGCTGTAAAAATTCGAGGGCAAAATGAATACCTTTTAGGTTTCGTCCCTCTATCGGCAAATCTCTCGGTTTGCCTGCGCCGATTGCTATGCACACGGCGTCGTATTCGTCGAGCAGCCGTCCGGTTTCAAGATTTACGCCTGCCGTTATGCCGTTTTCAAATTTGACTCCTTCGGCAACAAGGATATTTATACGTCTGTCGATAACATTTTTATTAAGTTTGAAGTCGGGTATTCCCAGACGCAAAAGTCCGCCCGGAAATTCGTCCTTTTCAAATACTGTTACCGAATGACCTTTTTGATTGAGCATGTCGGCGACAGTCAGTCCGGCAGGACCGGAGCCGATTACGGCAACTTTTTTACCTGTCCGTTTAACCGGTATGCGTGGAACGATGTATCCTTCGTTAAACGCTTTTTCGGCGACGGCGGCTTCGTTTTCGCGAATTGTTACGGGTTTTTCGTCGATTTTCAGAACGCAGCCCTTTTCGCAGAGGGCAGGACAGACACGCCCCGTAAATTCGGGAAAATTGATTGTTTCGGCAAGTATTTTGTAAGCCGTTTGCCATTTGCCTCTGTACAAAGCGTCCTGCCATTCGGGCATAATATTCCCAACCGGACAGTTCCAGTGGCAAAAAGGAACGCCGCAGTCCATGCAGCGCGAAGCCTGCAATATTCTGTCTTCCGAATTAAGCGTCTGTTCTACTTCGCCATAATCGGTAATTCTTTCGTGTATCGGTCTGTAACCCGCTTCTTTGCGCGGTATGCTCAAAAATGCCTTAGGATTTCCCATTTTAAATCGTTTTTTTAATAATTAGCTCTGCCGCCGTTTTTAAATTTTATACAATTATATTAACTCGAAAGTCGCTGTTTCGTTCACATTTTATGTATATTTTCGCGTTCGGTACAACAACATTTCAGGTTGCAAATTTACTTCTTTTTTCGATATTGCAATAATTATCCATTGTCTGTTCCAAAAATTACCGGCAAAATAGCCTTTCAAGACTTGCAGGTCAATAGAAAAACACAACAACAAGGTAATATTCATAAATTAAGGGACGCGAAATAAACAATCGTACCGGCAAAACCGAAAAACCTTAATAGCAACAGGAGTTAAATCTTTGTAATGAAACCTTTTCCCTTGACCAAATAAACGTAAAACATTTTAAATACAGTAAGTTACAATGAATTATGTATAGAATTGTATATGTTGGATTATTAAAAAAAACGGTAAATTTTTCAAATTAAGGCTCTCAAAGGAGCAAGTTTTTGCGAGTTAAATTTCAATCGCATAAAATCTTCTTATTTTTGGCAGAAAGTTTCCGAATTATTTTATTGGAGATTCTCTCGGAACTGTGCGGCTTATACCGTATTTTAATTATCGTTGACTTCTTTTTTCGTTAATTTGATTGTGTACTTTTACATCTTTGAAATTTTAAAATCGCTGCAATGATACAAATATATTACGGTATATTAAAATTAACTTAACAGTAGAATCACGGTTTAGAAAAGCCTTTTTTGCCACTTGGGGACGGTTGATAATTCTAATTTTAAGATTTTAACTTCAAGTTATTATAAAACTAATACGATTGCTCCAATGGAGATTAATATTCCGCCGATTATGGTTTTTAAGTCCATCGTTTCGTGCAAGAAAATGAACGACAGCAACATTACAAACACCACGCTTAATTTGTCTATTGGAGCGACTTTCGATACATTGCCCGTTTCCAACGCTTTGAAATAGAATATCCATGAAAGCCCTGTTGCAACGCCTGAAAAAATCAAAAACAGCAGGTTTGTTTTGCTCAATTCCTTTACATTTTTGATTTGTCCGCTCAAAAAAACAATACCCCACGCCATGAACAATACAACGATAGTACGAATAGCTGTGGCTACATTTCCGTTAATACCTTTAACTCCTGTTTTTGCCAGAACAGCAGTCATCGCGGCGAAAAATGCTGACAGTAATGCATAATATTTCCACATATCAAATAATTTTTTCCCTTTCGGACGGTTGATATATTTATTTTCGCTGCAAAGATACATATTTTTCTGTATATAGATAATGCGAGCTTTATTGTCATAACCGTAATACCAATGGTTTGCGGTAGATACGCGCAATTGTGCGTCTCTACATGTGGAAAATTATTGATCGTCAGGGCATTCATATCAATAGAAAATTATAACCCCCGAATTTGCAAACCTCGTTAGAGGCTTTACATCTATTGATATGTTTGCCCCGTAAAGCAAAACCGGTCGATTTGAGACATTACTCTGCTGCTCGGCATCAATGAAAAATAAAAAATATCCCGCAAAAGACATAAAAACATTATGTTTTTGCGGGTATTTTTTATTATAAAATTCAGTACAAAAAACCATACTTTATTGTAGTATGGCATAAAAAATTACTGCAATTTACAGTAAATTTTCGACAGTATCGCAGACGCAAGTCAGATTTCTGTCGCCGTATCCGTTGTCAACGCGGGCAACAGGCGACCAGAATTTATTTTCGGCAATCCATGCCAGAGGAAATGCTGCCTGAGAACGCGAATATGGGTGCGTCCAGTTGTCAGCGACGGTTTCCTGCGCCGTATGTGGCGACATTTTCAGAGGATTGTCGTTTTTGTCTATTTTGCCGGATCCGACGTCTTCACATTCCTGTTTAATTGCGGTCATAGCTTCGGCAAATCTGTCCAGTTCCTGTTTCGATTCGCTTTCCGTAGGCTCTATCATGAGCGTATTTGCTACTGGAAAAGACAGTGTTGGCGCATGAAATCCAAAATCTATCAGGCGTTTTGCAATATCGGTCGCATCAACTCCATATAATTTTGAAAAATCTCTTACGTCTATTATACATTCGTGAGCGACAAAGCCATTTTCGCCGGTAAACAGTGTTTTATAGCAGTTTTCAAGTTTTTTTGAAAGATAGTTTGCGTTCAGAATCGCTGTTGCGGTAGCCCTTCGCAAGCCTTCAATTCCAAGCATTTTGATATATCCGTATGTAATTGGCAAAATCATGGCGCTGCCGTAAGGAGCAGAGGAGACGACCGTTTTTTCGTCGATTTCAGTAACCGCCAGCGATGGCAGGAATTTTGCCAGATGTTCGGCTACGCATATCGGACCTTCGCCGGGTCCGCCACCGCCGTGCGGTATTGCAAATGTTTTGTGAAGATTGAGATGACAAACGTCTGCTCCGATAAATCCCGGACTTGTATATCCAACCTGCGCGTTCATGTTTGCGCCGTCCATATACACCTGACCTCCATTTGAGTGGATAATATCAACTATTTCGCGGATACGGCTTTCAAAAACGCCATGCGTCGATGGGTAAGTTATCATGATACATGACAGGCGGTCGCTGTGTTTTTCGGCTTTCACTTTCAAATCTTCAACTGAGATATTTCCTTTTTCGTCGCAGGCAACCGTAATAATTTCCATTCCAGCCATTGCCGCGCTTGCAGGGTTTGTTCCATGTGCAGAAGCGGGAATCAGCGCAATATTCCTGTGTCCATTTCCTTGACTGATATGGTACTGTCTGATAACCAGCAATCCTGCATATTCTCCGCCTGCGCCCGAATTTGGCTGAAATGAAACGCTGTGAAATCCCGTTATCACGGCGAGGTCTTTCGACAGGTCTTCAATCAGTTCCATATATCCTTCGGCTTGATTGCGAGGGACAAAGGGGTGTAAATTCAGTTCCTGCCAGCTGAGGGGTATCATTTCTGCTGCCGCGTTAAGTTTCATTGTACACGAACCGAGCGAAATCATACTGTGCGTCAACGATATATCTCTGCGTTCCAGCTTTTTGATGTAGCGCATGAGTTCGGTTTCCGATTTGTAGCGGTTAAATATTTTCTGTGTCAGATACTGACTTTCGCGTTTGAATACAGGGTCAAAACCTGTCGGAACGGTTTTTGCACCGCATGGTTTTGCTCCAAATATCGAAAGAATATCGCATACGTCCTTATCGTCGGTCAATTCGTCCAGACTTATGCGTACATGTTTTGAATCGGGATAGTAAAAATTAATCTGTTGTTCTTCTGCCAGTTGCCTGATTTTTTCTGTCGAATCAACTGTAATTTCTATTGTATCGAAAAAATTGTCGGAAACGAGGTTATATCCAGCCTGTTTCAGTCCGTCGGCTATTTTCAGAGCGCACGAATGTGTATTCTCTGCTATTTTTCTGATACCGTCGGGACCGTGGTAAACTGCATACATACCCGACATTGTTGCGAGCAAAGCCTGCGCAGTGCAAATGTTTGAGGTTGCTTTTTCGCGTTTAATATGCTGTTCGCGGGTCTGCAAAGCCATTCGCAAAGCTGTTTTTCCGCATCTGTCAACCGATACGCCAATTATGCGCCCTGGCATACTGCGTTTGAAGGCGTCCTTTGTTGCCATGTAGCCTGCCGAAGGACCGCCGAATCCCATTGGAATACCAAAACGCTGAGCGCTTCCGACAACCGCGTCGGCGCCCCATTCGCCCGGTGGAACAAGCAACGCCAGCGACAAAATATCGGCAATTGCCGTAACCGTAATTTCTTTTTCGTGGGCTTGTGCGCAAAAATCTCTGTAATTGCAAATTTCTCCGTTTGCGCCCGGATACTGTACTATTGCTCCAAAAACTTTGCTGTGAAGCTGATATTCGTTAAATTTTCCAACTTCAACTTTAATTCCAAGCGGAACAGCTCTGGTAATTATTACATTGATGGTTTGAGGAAATGTATTTTCATCGACAAATATTACATTTCTGCCTTCCTTAACTGCCTGACGCGAACGTAAATCATACATCATTCTCATCGCTTCGGCAGCGGCAGTCGATTCGTCGAGCAGCGAGCAGTTTGCAATTTCCATGCCGGTAAGACTTATTATTGCGGTCTGAAAATTGATGAGCGCTTCGAGCCGTCCCTGCGAAATTTCAGCCTGATACGGAGTGTATGAAGTGTACCACGAAGGATTTTCAAAAATATTTCTGAGTATAACTGCCGGAGTTGACGTGCGGTAAAAGCCCATTCCGATGAATGACCGGTAGAGTCTGTTTTTCGACATTATTGCCTTAATCTTTTCGATATAAGCATATTCGCTCAGAGGAGCGTCCAGTTTCAGAGGTTCTGAAAGACGAATATCCGAAGGAATGACTTTTTCCATCAATTCGTCAATAGATTGAACGCCTGTAAGATTCAACATTTCGTTAATGTCTCCGTTGCGGGGACCGTTGTGCCTGTCTATAAATTGATTCATATATTTATAAATGCGCTTTTTTATATAATTTTTTATACTGTTTTTTTTATTGCGATTTTCAGGTTTGACCTGTCAATTTCAACTTCAACCGCATCGAGTGGATTTTCAGCAAGTTCCACGTTGCGACACAAAGTCTGTCCGGCAATATAGTCTTTGAAATCGGCAATTGCGGCGGCGGTATCGGGAGTTTTTTCGATTGTTGCGTCGATTTTGTCCGTTACGTCAAATTTCAAATCTTTTCTGATATTTTGTATTCTGTTTATCAGTTCGCGGGCAATTCCTTCACGGCGAAGATTTTCGGAAACCGTAATATCCAGAGCTACGGTAAGGCGACCTTCTGATGCAACTAACTGTCCCGGAATGTCTTCCATCGAAATTTCTACGTCGTTTAAAAATATTTCGGCATTGCCTGACGGAAGTTTCAGCAAATACTTGCCGTTGCGTTCCAACTCATTGATTTCATGTTGAGAAAGAGCGGCTATGGCGACGATAATGTCTTTCATCTGTTTTCCATATTTTGCCCCAAGCGACTTGAAATCAGGTTTGATTTTTTTTACAAACATGCCGGAAGTATCTTTTACAAATTCCAGTTCTTTAACATTTACTTCATTAAGAATAAGCGGTTTGACTGCTTCGAGCCGTTCCTGTAAAACATTGTCGATAACAGGAATCTGCATTTTTGACAGAGGTTGCCGCACTTTGATATTCACTTTTCGGCGCAAAGCAAGAATCATTGACGAAAGCTGTTGAGCCAGAGCCATTTCCTCTTCCAGTTTTTTGTTTATCAGAGTTTTGTCGCAAACGGGAAAATAACTCAAATGCACTGATTTGCAATGATGATTGCCCGAAACTTCGTTCAAATCGTTAAACAGAACGTCGGAATAGAATGGCATTATTGGAGCCGCAAGTTTTGCAACCGTTTCTATACAGGTGTAAAGCGTCTGATATGCAGCGATTTTGTCTTTTGAATTTTTATCGCCTCCCCAGAAGCGTTTCCTGTTGAGACGTACATACCAGTTGCTCAGATTGTCGCCGACGAAATCCTGTATCAGTCTGCCAGCTTTTGTAGGTTCGTAATTTTCGTAATTTTTGTCAGTTTCGTCAATCAGTGTATTGAGCAGCGAGATAATCCATCTGTCGATTTCAGGGCGCTCGTTTACAGGTATTTGAGGCTGTTTATTGTCGAAACTGTCAATATTCGCGTAGAGAGCGAAAAACGAATACGTATTAAACAGTGTGCTGAAATATTTGCGTTTAACTTCAAGTATTCCCTCGATATTGAATTTAAGATTATCCCATGGCGAGGCGTTGGTAATCATGTACCATCGCAAAACGTCGGAACCGTGTTCTTCAATAACGCTGAACGGGTCGATGGCGTTACCCAGACGCTTGGACATTTTATTGCCGTTTTTGTCGAGTACCAGTCCGTTGGAAACCACGTTTTTAAATGCGACGCTGTCGAAAACCATAGCGGCAATGGCATGAAGGGTAAAAAACCAGCCTCTGGTCTGGTCAACGCCTTCGGCGATAAAGTCGGCAGGGAAAATTTTCCCCGATTCAAATGCTTCTCTGTTTTCAAACGGATAATGCACCTGAGCGCAGGGCATAGCGCCGCTGTCGAACCAGACGTCTATCAAATCTGTTTCGCGGAACATTTTTTTTCCAGAATCGGAAACGAGTACAATACTGTCCACGTATGGGCGGTGCAGGTCTATAGCGCTGTAATTTTCGTCCGAAAAATCGCCTGTTTTGAACTGTTCAAATGGATTTCTGTCCATAAAACCGGCTTTCATTGATTTAGCAATTTCGGCGACAAGTTCTTCGACCGAGCCTATACATTTTTCTTCTTTTCCGTCGTCGGTGCGCCACACCGGCAGCGGAGTTCCCCAGTAACGGCTGCGGCTGAGATTCCAGTCCTGCAAATTTTCGAGCCATTTGCCAAACCTGCCTGTACCTGTATTTTCCGGTTTCCAGTTGACGGTATTGTTCAGCGCCGTCATTTTGTCGCGCATTGCCGTTGTTTTTATAAACCAGCTGTCAAGCGGATAATAGAGTACCGGTTTGTCTGTACGCCAGCAATGGGGGTAGTTGTGGACATATTTTTCGATTTTGAACGTTTTGTTTTGCTGTTTCAGCATCATGCAAATATCAAAATCAAGAGTATCGTCGTTTTCAGAAAGACGCGGGTCGTAATCGTTTTTCACAAACCGTCCGGCAAATTTTCCGTACAGTTCAACATTGACGCTGTTTTTTATAAAATCGGCGTCCAATTCGTCCAGTACAAAAAATTTACCTGTCAGGTCAACCATAGGACGGCGGTTCTGAGCTTTGTCGAGCAGCATCAGAGGCGGTACGCCGTTAAGTTTTGCAACACGGTCGTCGTCGGCGCCAAATGTAGGCGCTATATGCACTATTCCGGTACCGTCGCCGGTGGTAACAAAATCGCCGGTAATAACTTTAAATGCGCCTTCACCGGGGTTTACCCATGGAATAAGCTGTTCATATCCAATATTTTCCAAATCTTTGCCATAACATTTTCCAAGAACTTTAAATGGTACAAGTTTATCGCCCTGCCTGTACGTTTCAAAATCTGCATTTTCGGCTTTGATATTGAAGAGAGAGTACAGGAGAGGTTCTGCCATAACGGCAATTACCGGCGCACCCGTATATTGGTTAAATGTTTTAACTGCAAGATATTCTATTTTTTCGCCGACAGCCAAAGCAGTGTTCGACGGCAAAGTCCATGGCGTTGTTGTCCAAGCCAGAAAACAGGCGCTGCAACTGCGGTCGATACTGATATTAAATGCCTTACACAGTCGTTCCGTGTCGGAAACTGTAAATTGCGCCACGCATGTAATATCCTTAACGTCTCTGTAACAGCCCGGCTGATTTAGTTCGTGCGAACTAAGCCCCGTTCCGGCAGCCGGCGAATATGGCTGAATTGTATAGCCTTTGTACAGCAAATTCTTGTTGTACAGCTGTTTCAGCAGCCACCACAGAGTTTCGATATATTTATTGTCGCATGTAACGTATGGATTGTTCATGTCAACCCAGTAGCCCATTTTGCGCGTAAGTTCCTCCCACTCTCTGGTATATTTCATTACGTCTTTGCGGCAGGCGGCATTATAGTCTTCGATTGATATTTTTTTTCCAATATCCACTTTTGTAATACCAAGACATTTTTCTACTCCAAGCTCAACTGGCAAACCGTGCGTATCCCAGCCGGCTTTACGGTTAACCAGAAAACCCTTCATTGTCTTATAACGACAGAATATGTCTTTTATCGAGCGTGCAATAACATGGTGAATACCCGGCATTCCGTTGGCGGAAGGCGGACCTTCGTAAAAAACAAAAGCCGGAGCATCTGCTCTTTCTTCAAGACTTTTGCGAAAAACATCGTTTTTGTCCCACTCAATTAATACGTTTTTGTTTATTTGGGACAAGTCAAATTCCCTGTATTCCTTATACTTAGCCATTTCAAAAATGTTGTCTGTTAATTCTTTGACCCCTAATTTAAAGCCCGCAAAGTTAAAAAGTTTTTTTTGTAATTTGAAAAAATGAGACACGATTACGCATATAATCATTTTTATCTGTCAAATAAAATTTTTAAATTTTTTACCGTATTTCAATATTGCGTTATTCAGATATATATGACAGCTGTTAAAGATGAGTTCATAATCTCTTTAAATACAGAAATATAAGATGCGCCGTTTTGCGGTTACGATAATTTGATTTGCCACATGTCGTAGTGGAAATTTGCAGGTTAAATTTTATAGACGTACTTTTGCGCCGTAAAATGGCTGCTTATTTTTTTGGACATGGGAAGTTGATTAAAATATAAAATTAATAAACAGATGAAACTTTCAGAACTTGAACAGGGAAATTTCGGTATCATCACCAAAGTAAGAGGTCGCGGAGCTTTTCGCCGGCGCATTATTGAAATGGGCTTCGTTAAAGGCAAAAAAGTGGAAACGCTTGTCAGCGCTCCGCTCAACGACCCTACCGAATACAGGGTTATGGGATACGAAGTTTCGCTGCGAAAAAGCGAAGCCGAACTTATCGAAATCGTTACCGAAGAAGAAGCCAGACAGCAGGCGACGGGCAGCGATAACAAACCTGCCCGTAAAGCAGTTTTTCAATGCGATGAAAATCAGTGCGACGCCTGTTGCAGTTTTCATGGATACAGGACGCTGCTGTCGGGGAATAATCCGGCAACAGGTGAACGCGACCTGTACAGCGTTGCCCGCGAACAGAGTAAAATCATCAATGTCGCTCTGGTTGGCAACCCAAATTCCGGTAAAACGTCGCTTTTCAATATCGCTTCGGGAACGCACGAGCATACAGGCAATTACAGCGGCGTTACCGTTGACGCGAAGAAAGGCAAATTTGAATACGGAGGATATACGTTTAACCTGACAGACTTGCCGGGGACTTATTCGCTGTCTGCATATTCGCCGGAAGAGCTGTATGTCCGCAGGCATATTGCCGAAGGAACGCCCGACGTTATTATCAACGTGGTTGCCGCTTCAAATATAGAACGAAACCTGTATCTGACTGCCCAGCTGATAGACATGGACGCGACGGTAGTCCTTGCACTGAATATGTACGATGAACTGGAAAAATCGGGCGCAACGCTTGACTGCGAACAGCTGTCCGGAATGTTCGGAATGCCGATTGTACCGACGGTGGCTAAAACCGGCAAAGGAATCAGAGAACTGTTCGACAGAGTGATAGAAGTATATGAAGGCAGAAATCCTGTTGCGCGTCATATCCATATCAACTACGGCGAAGAAATCGAAACCGGCATCAGACATGTACAGCGTCTGCTGAACGAAGAAAAATGGTTTGGAGCCGACACTTCGCGCCGCTATCTGAGTATGCTGCTGCTGGAAGGCGACAGGGAAGCGGAAAAACGTATCGAAGGTCTGGCGACGGCAAAAAAAATATGCGAAGAACGCGATATTCATGCCCGCTTTATCTGCGAAGATTTTAAGGAAGACGTAGAAACGGCGTTTACCAGCGCCCGTTACGGATTTATCAACGGCGCTCTGCTGCAAACGTTCAGCGAAGGTAAAACCGATACCATGAAAAATACGCGCATCATCGACAGAATTGTTACAAGCAAACTCTGGGGTTATCCTCTTTTTTTGCTTTTCATGTTTTTAACCTTCGAGTGTACGTTCATTCTTGGCAAATACCCGATGGAAGGTATCGAATGGGCAGTAGGAAAAATTGGCGATTTTATTGGAAGTCTGATGCCAACCGGTATGCTGAAAGACCTGCTAATCAATGGAATTATCGGCGGCGTTGGCAGCGTCATTGTTTTCCTTCCCAATATTGTCATACTATATATGTTCATTTCATTTATGGAAGATACCGGATACATGGCGCGGGCAGCGTTTATTATGGACAAGTTTATGCAGAAAATGGGGCTGCACGGCAAATCATTTTTCCCTCTGGTTATGGGTTTTGGCTGTAACGTGCCGGCGATAATAAGTACGCGCATCATCGAAAGTCGCAACACGCGGCTGATGACCATGCTGGTCAATCCTCTGATGTCGTGTTCGGCGCGGCTTCCGCTCTATATTCTGCTGATTGGAGCGTTTTTTCCAGATCCGCTACACGGCGGACTGGTATTTTTTTGCCTTTACATGTCAGGAATTGCATTAGCCGTTCTGATATCTCGACTGCTCAAACGTTTTCTGATAAAAGGCGAAGATCTGCCTTTTGTCATGGAGCTTCCGCCATACCGGATGCCGACGCTCAAAGCAATGTCGCGTCATGCATGGGAACGAACGTCGCAGTATTTGAAAAAGATGGGCGGCATTATTCTCGTCGCTTCCATAGCCGTCTGGCTTTTGGGATATTTTCCGAACGACGGGCAAAAGGAGAACTCGTATATCGGAAAAATCGGTCATTTTATCGAGCCGGCAGTAAGTCCGCTGGGATTCGACTGGAAAATAGGCGCGAGCCTGCTTTCCGGCATGGCGGCAAAAGAAATAGTAGTCAGTACGATGGGAATTATATATACCGGAAAAGATGAAACCGAATTTGATACACGGGAACAGTTCTATTCAGCCCTGCAAGCAAGGTTGCTAAAATCGGTCGATTCCAGCGGCAAACCGGTTTATTCGCCCCTTGTAGCTCTGAGTTTTCTGCTGTTTGTACTGATATATTTTCCGTGCATAGCTACAATCGCAGCAATTAAAAACGAATCCGGCTCATGGAAATGGGCGGGATTCACCGTCCTCTACACGACCGCTTTGGCATGGCTCGTCAGTTTTACCGTCTATCAGACAGGAAGTTTCTTTTGGAGTATGAATTAATAGAGTTTGTGTATATTTAAATTATATTTTGAAAGCAGGGGCGCAATTAATCGCGCCTCTGCTGCTTGAAAACCGGTATAAGTTTATATAAATAATGCGAATCAAGGGTTGAAAACGTTATTTTAGCCAGAATGGGCTAAATTTTCGTAACCGCAGGCGAGCGTAGCGTTGCCTGCGGTTACGAAAGCACTTAACTTGCCCGAATGGGCAAAACTTCTCGCTGTCCACAGGCAA
>JAIROW010000083.1 GCA_031257315.1 Prevotellaceae bacterium | reverse complement strand
CCAGACATTGAGGCGCTTAATTTTGAACTGCTTCCCGTAAAACGAGAACATCTTGTTACATATTCAAACCTTTCAACCACGCAGTCGCATAACGACCCGAACGATCATGTCATTATTTCACAGGCAATAACCGAGCGAATGATTTTGATTAGTTCCGACCAGCAGTTTGAATATTATACAAGACAAAAACTGTTCTTCATTTTCAACAGCCGATAAAAATACTATTATAGAAAAATTATACAATAAAAAATATGAACAGATTAAACATTTTGTTTCTATGCGCCACGCTGTTGCTTGGCGCATGCGGCGGAGGAACGCCCGTTTACAAAGACGCCTCGCAGCCGGTCGAACGACGAGTGAACGACCTGCTTAAACGTATGACCGTCGAAGAAAAAGCTGCACAGATGGATATGGCTAACGCCGCTTCAATTCTCGACGCTGCGACAGGACAAATATCCAGCGAAAAGATGGATTCGATGATGAAGCATAACACGCTCGGTTCGATACACGACCTGTATCCTGTTTCGGCGACCGTATGCAACGACATACATAAATATGTGCGCGAAAATACCCGTCTCGGTATTCCTCCGATTATGATTGAAGAAGGGCTGCACGGTTATCAGGGCGCGGGAAGTACCACGTTTCCTATTCCGCTCGGCAATGCCTGCACGTGGGATACGACGCTTATGTACCGCATCGGCAAGGCAATAGCCACCGAAGCCCGCGCACACGGCATACATCTTATTCTCGGTCCCAACCTTGACCTTGCCCGCGAACCGCGATGGGGTCGCGTCGAGGAAACGTTTGGCGAAGACATGTATCTCTCATCGCGCATGGCAGTAAACATTGTCAAAGGAATGCAGGGCGAATCGCTCAAAGACGGCGACGCTGTGATTGCCGAGCCGAAACATTTTGGCATACACGGTATCCCCGAAAACGGAAGTAACCTCAGCCCCGTTTATATCGGCGAAAGAGAAGCCCGCGCAACGCATCTTTACATATTTGAAAAAGCTGTCCGCGAAGCCGGAGCGCGTGGCGTGATGGCTGCCTATCACGAAATCGACGGCGTGCCGGTTGCTGGCAACCGATGGCTGCTTACCGACGTGCTGCGAAACGAATGGGGTTTCAAAGGTATTGTAATTTCAGACCTTGGCGCCATCGCCCTGCAATACGACAAACATCGCACGGCGGCAAGTCCCGAAGATGCAATTGTTTCGTCCGTAAACGCCGGAATGAACATGCAGTTCTACGACTATCCGCACAAAAAATATGCAGCCGCAATAGTCGAAGGCGTCAAAAGCGGGAAAATATCGCAGGCAACGCTCGACCGTGCCGCAGGCGACGTCCTTCGCGCCAAATTCGAGCTTGGACTGTTCGACAATCCGTTTACTGACACAACGCTGACAGGCAAAGTGCATCATTCGCCCGAACATCGGCAGCTGGCATACGATGCCGCCCGCGCATCTATCGTCCTGCTGAAAAACGACGCCGCCACGCTCCCGCTGAAAAAAGACATACGCCGAATAGCCGTCGTCGGCAGGTTAGCTAACATTTCGTCGCTCGGCGGATACTCGCCCAGCGGCGCAAAAGGCGTAACCATAATCGAAGCCCTGCGCAAACGTTTTGGCGACAAAGTAGAAATCGAATGGCTGAATGGCGACATCTCTCCCAACTTCACCGACATTCCGGCAAGCGTACTTGCGCCGCAGACAAAATACGTTTCCCAAAACATGCCTCTGGCAGAGGTTGCGGCGGGAGGCGAACACGGATTGTTTGCCGAATATTTCAATAACCTCGATTTTTCGGGCGCTCCGGCATATACCGCCATCGATCCGGCGCTGTCGCACTACTGGCACAATCTCAGTCCTGCGCCGGGCGTTGATATGAACAGCTTTACGGCGCGTTTCAGCGGCACAATCACGGCTCCGGCAAGCGGCATCTACGAAATAAGCCTCATTGCAAACAATTACGGCAGACTTTATCTTGACGGCAAACTGATTATTGACAACTGGGACGACCGAATGACCGAAATCACCGTTACCGCCCGCGTTTATCTTGAAAAAGGACGTCCCGTGCCGATACGCTCCGAATACGGCAAACTCAGCGATTTTGCCGGACAGCGCATCAAATGGAAATACGTAGGCGGAGCGTCGCTTGCCGACATCAACCGCGCCACGACGCAGGCAGCCGCGCGTGCCGACGCAGTGATTGTCGTTATCGGCGAAAGTTCCGACGAGGTAGGCGAAGCCAAAGACCGGCAGCATCTGTCGCCCAACCCGATAGACGTTGGCATGGTCAGAGCGGCGGCAGCGTCGGGCAAACCCGTAACCACCGTCCTGCTCAACGGTCGTCCGCTGATACTTAATGAAGTCGCCGAAGCATCGCAGGCAATAGTCGAGGCATGGTTTCCGGGTGAAGCCGGCGGCGAGGCGGTGGTTGACGTGCTTTTTGGCGACTGCAACCCGTCGGGCAAACTGACCATGAGCTTCCCGAAATCGGAAGGACAGTTGCCGATATACTATTCGCGCAAAAGTTCGGCGTCGCGCACGTCGATAGACGGCTCGCCCGACCCGCTTTACGCCTTCGGACACGGTCTGAGCTATTCGACATTTGAGTATTCAAATCTCTCCGTCAGCCCTGAATCGCCCACCGTGCGCGACGCAATCACCGTATCGCTCGACGTGCGCAACACAAGCGGCACGGCAGGCGTCGAAACCGTTCAGCTGTACGTGCGCGACGTTGTGAGCAGCGTAACCACGCCCGTCATGGCGCTGAAAGGCTTTGCTCGCGTGCGCCTCGAAGCGGGCGAAACCCGTCGCGTAAAGATGCAGCTCACTCCCGAACATCTGTCGCTCATAAACATCGACATGAAGCGCGTTGTCGAGCCGGGCGTATTCGACCTGATGCTCGGCAGCTCGTCGGCAGACATACGCCTGACGAAAAGTATTAATGTCGAGAAATAAAAATCATACTGGTTGTACAAATTAAAACAGCGGGAAAATTTAACTTCCCGCTGTTCTGTTTTCTACTTTTCATCTTTCGATTAAAAATTAACAGTAAATCCTATTCCAGTGGGCGTTAATCCGAACTGCCATTCGGGATTAAAGGAATAATTTCGACTGGATTTATAAGTATCGCAGGATTTTTTAACTGATTTTTTACCACAAATCTTAAATACTATGCCGCCTGCAATTGCTCCCGCTCCTGCTAAGACAGCCAGTTCTCCTGCAAGAAACAACGGATCTTCTTCATAATAAGTAGTATATGATTCGTATTGAATCTGCTCAGGATCGACAGAAGCAAGCAATATGCCTCCGGCGGCGGCTGCGACAATTCCCGACCATAACAGAATATTTCCTGTTTTTTTCTGTCTAAATCCTCTGTTATACTGTTGAAATGCCGCTGTTCCGTTGAAAATTTTCCTGACTTCCGCAGTTGACAGTTTTCTGCCGCTGGCGTCATAAATACGGCTTCCGACGCAGTAAATATCCTGCAAAGGCAATGCAGGTTTCGGCTTTTCGGTTTTTCCAACATTTCCAACATTTCCAACATTTCCGGCTTTTCCAACATTTCCGACATTCATTTTTGCTCTAACTTCCGAAAAATAAGCCAGAACAGTTTTCATGTTTTCTCTGATAACGTCTTCCAAGTCGGCATAACCCTGAGCAGTGCTGAAATTTATTTCATTTCTAAATTTTAGTTTAAAGGCGAAATTTTCTCCCTCACTGTGTATATCAACCGACAAAAAGAAAATTGCATTCTCATCGCCTACAACATACCCATTGGCTGTTAATATTTCGGTTATTATATCCGACGACGTAGATCTTACCATATCGCCTGCATCGCCCATAACCAAAAGCGATACAGTATTTTGTGCATGTATTCCGGAACAGTACAGCACAAATAAAAAAGCAACAGTCAGTTTTTTCATGTCAGATTTTTTTGCTGATGAAGTTTACGATTTCGATGATTGTTTCCTTAGCTTTGTTGATTTGCGTCCCGAATGAAGTACTCGTATCCAGAATAACCATAATGTAAGCATTTTTCATGTCGGTTGATTTTCCCTGATATTCAGAATTTTTACGGAATTTACCCGTATCTTCAAACCATTGACTGACAGCGTCCTTATCGACAGAATATGCCGCATTGTTTAACCGCAGATCTCTGACCGTAAAACTTGCTTTTGTATCGGAACTTTTTATGATTTCCTTGTTGGTCATTTCTATAACGCGGTTTTTCGGAATTTCAACCGAAAAACCGTTGCTTGTTCCGATATTTTCAAGTCGAAAATATCTTCCGCTTTTTACAAAATCGGCTTCAAAATAAACCTGTCTGTACTGCTCTTTTTCATTATTGAGCAACATTCGTATTCTTTTTCCGGCATAATCCTTTGGAATTTCAAAATCAAACGAAGCCACTGTAAATTCGGCTTTAAATTTTGCCAGCAGCGTTTCTAAATCTTCTGCCATCAATACTCCGGGTCTGCCTGTATTCTGGCTTCCCGTAAATACCGAAAGTTTTTTTTCCAGATCATCGTCGGTATATTCGCTTTCTTTAAGGTCTTCGCCTTTATACAGCAATACATACGACTGAAAAGCATTGGGTTTTGTACCCATTACTGTACTCATTTTTTTCTGTAAAGCCTCCGTATAGGCATCTGCGCTGGCATATTTACCTTTTTTTAATGACATGGAAATATTGTCAAGTCCGTCGGTAAGCATAATGATATAGTATTTGCTGTTCGGGTCTTTTTCCATATAACTTTTCCGCACTTTCTTCACGCGGTCAAGTCCCAGATCCAGCGCATAATAAGCCGCAGTATTGGAACCGCTTTTAAGTCCCAGAACCTGTTTTTTCATAACCGCTTCGTCGCCGGAAGGCGGCAGAAGGTCGTATGGTTCCGACTGTTTCGAGGCTAAATAACTTGCAATTACATTGTCGCTAAAACCAATAACATCGGCTTTCAGTTTTGAGTGATATACCGGCACGCACGAGGTTGCCATCAGGGTTGCCGTGCATATTGCAACTACCATGGTATTAAAATTTCCCCTACTCGTCGGCTTTTCGGACTCGCCCCGTTTTTTTGAATGGTTTCCGGTCTCCATTGCGCCAAATCTGTTCGGACGCCAATGATAAAAAAATTGTGTCATATAAATAATCTTAAAATATATTGCCTACTCTTTGTTGCAGGATTTTCGGCTTACCTCCTTTTATTTTTTTTTTGAGAAATAAGGCAAATAAAAAAGCGGACTAACTGATCCGCCTTATGAGGTTGTGAGAAAATACCATTGCAACAAATAAGTAAAGTCCGCATTACTGCGAACGTTTTTACACTTATTCCTGTTGCTTGTTCGAAACTTCTCACATTTCATAAGGCAAGAATATAGCAAAACGCCAATATATATGTCTAATTACGCGCCTTTTTGCGCTGTCTTTTTTTCTCTATATCATAATTTTTTTTAATTTCTTAATATCGTATATTTAAAAATTTTCACTTAAAACTGCGCCGCAAAGATAAAAATAATTTTTGAAATACTGTAAAAATATGACGGAATTGCAAAAATATATGCTGTTTATTTTTACGACAGTGTTTCAAACCCGTTGAATTATCCCAGAAAGACGCAAAATTTAGAACCCGCTAAAATATCATTTAATTGAAAAATTGCGATAGAAAAAGTGTCAAAATCATGAAAAACGGATTTAAGGGCGCGATTTATCGCGCACATGTAAATCGTACCTATATAACATTTTTGTCTCATTTTTTGGTACATCATACTGAACACACTATCATTCTGGCTAAAAAACGTTTGCAATCTCTGATTCTTATAATTGTCAATTGATAATTATAAACCCTCCGAACCGTTAAAATTCCGGTTCGGAGGGTAAAAAAAATTGTTGTTTGGGAATTTGTTTGCCGAGAAACGTATTTTTGTCGGCTATATCATTTCTTCTATATTCCAGACAAAAGCTTTGACGCCGACTTCTTCGTTTATGCTGTCCATGTTTTTTACGCTTTTGAGAATCGGTTTGACTTTTTCGTCGGGAACAATCGCTATCAGCGCGGAGTTCATTTCTGGCCATGTGTGCGTGCCTTTGCGCGGTTCGCCGGTGTTGCTGCCTCTGCCCTGAACGTTTTCCCACCACGAGAATCCGCGAACTCCTTCATGGTCGAGCATGTATTCGACCCTTTCCGTGTTTGCCTGATTGAAAACTATAAATACTGCTTTCATTTTCTTTATCTGTTTTTGTTTACAAATTTATTAATTACCGGTTTCATTTTCGTCGAGAAATTTGAAGCGTTTGCGTATTTTCCGGTTCTTGTCGCGCTCGCCGCTTTTCGATACGATGGCGTACATTACGGGTACAACTATCAGGGTAATCATTGTCGAAAAGGTTAACCCGCCAATTACCGAAATACCCATCGGCACCCATATTTCGGAGCCTTCGCCCGTGCTGAGAGCCATAGGCAACATTCCGAGAATTGTGGTCAGCGCGGTCATCAGCACCGGACGCAGACGCGAACGTCCCGACACGGCAATTGCTTCGTAGAGTTTCATGCCTCTGTCGCGCATGAGGTTGATGTAATCGACAAGTACTATTCCGTTTTTCACGACTATACCTATAAGAAGTATCATTCCGAGCATTGCAATCATGTCCATGGTTGTTCCTGTAAGGAAGAGCGCAAGAAACGAGCCTGCAAACGAGAATGGTATTGAAAACATTATTACAAACGGACTGCTGAACGACTCGAACTGCGAAGCCATTACGATAAAGACAAGCATCAGGGACATCAGCATCAGCAGCGCCATATTCTGGTTCGATTCCTGCAAGTCTTCATACGAGCCTCCGATGCTTACAAGAAGTTCCTGTGGGATTTCGGTCTGGGCGATTATTTCCTGAATCTGTCCGGCGATTGTGCCGAGCGGTACGCCAGAAGGCGTAACAGATATTGTAACAATACGTTCCTTGCGTTTGTGGCTAATGTTGGGCGGCGACCAGTATTCTTCGACCTTGCCGAGTTCGCGGAGTTTTATCTGCTCTCCCTGCGGTGTGGAAACGGTCATTTCTTCGAGTTTCTGTATAGAGTTTCTCGAATCTTCTTCGAGCCTGACAATAATATCGTATTCTTCGCCCTCTTCTCTGAGATGCCCCGAAATCATTCCGTCCACTCTGTTGCGTACAGACATCGATACGGAAGAGCTTGTCAGACCGTGCTGCCTCAGTTTTTCCTTGTCGAAACGGATTTGGAGTTCGGGACGGTCGTTTTTGCGGCTTATCTGCACGTTGGCAGCGCCTTTAATCGTGTCGATGCGTCTTTTCAGTTCGGCGGCGACTTTGTTTGTCTTGTCAAAATCGTAACCGAAAATTTCGACGCTTATTGAATTGTCTCCGCTACCACCACCGATGCCTCCGCTTGCTGCCGTTACGCTATAATTGATTATTTCGGGATATTTTTTCAGGTCGGCACGCATTTCTTCGGCAATCTGGAATACGCTGCGTTTGCGGTCTTTCAGGTCAACCAGCCGGAATGTAATGTTCGATATGTTACTTCCGTTGGTCGAGAACAGAGCCGAAACGCCTCCTTCGTCGTTAGAACCTGTCGATGATGAGATTGTTGTTACTTCGGGATATTTTTCGCGTACAACTTTTTCAAAATCTCTTACGGTTTTCATTGTTTCTTCGACCCTTGTGCCGGTTTGCAGTTCAATCATTGCCGTCAGACGTCCCTGGTCTGCCTGCGGCATAAAGTCAATTCCCACAAATTTCAAAGTGTACATCGAGCTTACAAATACGAAAAGCAGCGCTGGAATGACAATTTTTTTGTGCGTCAGGCACCAGCTCAAAATTTTTGCGTATCCGCGATCTATAAAATCAAGCAGCCTGCCGACGGTGTTTACATATCCGAAGCGCATAAATTTGCGGTTTGCCGGCTTAACTTTCATAAATTTCGAGGCAAGCATCGGCACAATGGTTATTGCCGCTACGGTCGAGGTTACTACTGCGATGGTAACAATCCAGCCAAGCTGTTTGAACATCACGCCCATCATGCCGGATATCATGGTAAGAGGCACAAAGACAGCGGCAACCACCAGAGTTGTTGCAATTACCGACAGCCAGACTTCGTTGGTAGCGTAAATTGCCGATTCTCTCAGGCTGCCTCCGCGCTCGACGTGTCGCGTAATGTTTTCGAGTACCACGATTGCATCGTCAACAACCATGCCTATCGCTATCGAAAGCGAGGCGAGGGATATGATATTTATCGAATTGCCGGTTACTGCAAGATATATAAATGAACAAAGCAGTGAAACGGGTATGGTGATGACGATTATGAGCATCGCTCGCCAGCGTCCGAGAAAGAAAAGCACGACAAGGATAACGAACAGAAACTCGTACATCAGGGTTTCGCTGAGGTTGCTGATTGAATTTTCGATAAATTTCGACGAATCGAAAACTTCGTCAACCACAATGTCAGGCGGAAGCGTGGGCTTGATTTTTTCCAGTTCTTTTTTTACTGCCGATGCAATTTTTACCGTATTGGCGCCCGACTGTTTTGAGACCATCATGTTCAGCCCCTGTTTGCCGTCCACTCTCTGGTCAAGCGAAATATCCTTGATTGTATCTCTGACCGATGCGATGTCTTTCAGATAGATGTTTTTGCCAAGATAGTTCCCGACAAGCAGTTCTTTGATTTCGGAACTTTCTCTGAACTCGCCTTCGACGCGCAGCTGATAGTCGTCCATTCCCATTTTTACGTTACCCGAAGGCACGTTCAGATTTTCGGCGGTAATTACGTTGCCAATCTGTTCGACAGTAAGTTTGTATGCGTCCATTTTGGTCTGGTTCAAATCGACATACACCACCCGCTTTGGAGCGCCCACGATGGAGACCGAACCAATTCCGTCGATACGGTTCAGAGCATTGACAACCTTCTGGTCAAGAATTTTTTCCAGCCCTGAATAGCTGTGGTCTGCCGTTACCGAAAAGAACATTATCGGCATCATGCTTGTATTGAATTTGAAGACGTTAGGACGTTCGGCGTCGTCGGGCAGCGAACTTAACACCCAGTCCAGCGAATTGCGGACGTCGCTTACGGCTTCGTCAAGATTTGCTTCCCACTGAAATTCAAGCGTTACGACCGACATGTTGTCATACGAAGCCGACGTTATTTCTTTCAGTTTGTCAACGGAAGCCAGCCTGTCTTCTATCGGTTTGGTTACGTTTATTTCTATGTCAGCGGCATTTGCGCCCGTATATAGCGTCATTACCGATATGAATGGCGGTTCGATTTCGGGATACATGTCTATGGGCAACCGCGTAAGCGAATAAATCCCTATTACCATAACCGCCACAAAAATCATCATTGTAGTTATGGGTTTCTGTACCGCGCTTTTATATATACTCATTTTTTACAGTTTAAAATTAAAAATTTTACAACAAATTTCACTCGGCGTTCTGCTGTGAAACTATTTCGACTTTTACGCCGTCAAACAGCCGCGCCTGTCCCTTGATAACAATTGTATCGCCTTCTTTTACTTCGTCGGCAATAATTTCCACATAGTCGTCAAAACGTCTGCCAAGCTGTGTTGAAACACGTTTTGCCTTTCCGTCCTTGACAATAAAAACATAACGGTCGTTTGAACCCTGAAGTTTCAACACGGCGGCTGCGGGAACAATCAGCGCGTCGTCCTTCGACAGTTCCATCGAAATATGCGAATACATTCCGGGACGGAGCAGATTTTTGGAGTTCGGTATCTTGATTTCAACCTGAAACGTATGAGACGATGGGTCGATTGTCGGGTGAATCCTGAAAACCGTACCTTCAAATTTTTCATTCTCATATATTTCTGCGTCAACGCTGACAGTCATTCCCTGCTTTATGGCAGGCAAATATTTTTCGGGAATACTGACAAATGCTTTAAGATTGTCAACCTGAATAAGATGCACAATAGCAGCTTTTCCTGCGGAGCCGGGAGTGCCAGAAAACATTTCGCCGTCTTCAAAAAACTTTTCAGATACAACGCCTGCAAACGGGGCAGTCAGCTGCGTATTTTCCTTCAAAAAAGCCACGTTGGTTTTGGCAACGTCGTACTGTCCCTTAATCTGGTCGTACTGCTGTTTTGCCACGCTTCCCAGTTTTGAAAGAGTGTCGAGTCTTATATAATCAAGTTCAAGCGTTTTCATATTGGTTTCAGCCTGAACCAGCTGAGTGCGATCCATTTGCGCAATAACCTGTCCTTTTGTAACTTTTGACCCCACTTCGACATATATTTTTTCTATTCTTCCGGCAGATGCGGGCGCCAGATAATTGTCTTCAAACGGGTTGAGCGTACATGGATATTCAATTGTACGCCCTGTCAGTTTTTTCTCGACAGGTAACACTGCAACTTTTTCAACAATTTCAGTTTCCTGCTTCTGATTTTTGTCATCTTTTTTGGGCGCACCACAAGAAATCATTGCTCCCAAAATCAGTAAATTTGTTCCAATTAATCTAATCTGTTTCATTTTATTAAACATTGATAATTTTATTGTTTCGATTTTAAATAATTTTTATTTATAAATGTTATTGTTTGCATGTCAATTTTACAGCAATTAAATAACCTGATTAATAATAACACCTTAAAACTTCTGACGCCTTATAAAATTTCAAGCAGTTTACACAATTCAGTCTGCGCTTTCAACAGATCGTTTTTGGCAGTAATGAGACTGTTTTCAGCCTGCAAGTAATTTGAATGTGCGGTTGTAAGATCCAGAGCCGAAATCAGCCCGTACTCATGTTTGCTCGAAGCGTTTTCAAAAACAAGTTTCGAGACCTTGACATTTTCCTGCTGTATATTAAACTGTTCGTAGGCGTTCATCAGGTTGAAGCGCAACTGCTTTTCCTGAATACTGAGCTGGTCTTCAATCTGTTCAATATCCTTCTGCAACGATTTGAGCTGTATTTTGCTCTGTCTCAGTTTCGACCTTCTGTTGAAGGACGAGAATATCGGAATATTTGCCTGAAAACCAATCACATTTGCCGGCGACATGTCAAACGCCGGTTTTTTAAGTTTGTAAGTATAACTGTAAAACCCCGAAATGGTTGGCAAATAAGCCATTTTATCCATTGAGATTTGCTTTAACTGCAATTCTTCCTGCGATTTCAGCATCTGAAAACTGATATTGTTTTCAACCGAAAAATTCTGTTCCGAGCGGTTGTAGAGTTCGCGAATTGAGCTTTCGCCAATTTCGCTGTCAACATTTCCCAAAAGTTCAATTTCGACGTCCGGCGACACTCCCAGTTGCAGCCGCAGCATATTGTATCCCATCGTAATATTCCGGTTAATCGAATGTATCAGAGCTTCAAGGTTCAGCACCTGTATCCGTATCTGTTCGGCATTCGTTTTTTCAAGCATTTCCATTTTTACCATGTCTTCGGTACGACGGTGAATTTCGCGCATACTTTCGAGATTCTGTTTCAGAATGTTTTGAGTCTGTATGGCAAGCAATATCGAATAATATGAATTAGTTACGTTTTCTTTTACGTCCAGTTCGGTTTTGACGACGTTCTTTTCAGCTATATTTTTCGCTATTTTCGCCATGTCGATTCCAACCCAGTACGAACCGCTGAAAATCAGCTGCGAAAGTGTAACTTTTGCATTGCTTGTAGGGTTAAATGCAATGCTTTGACCTCCGAACTGCATGTCGAAACCCAGATAGTTGCTGTAATCGACCGTTGCGTCAATTTGCGGCAAGCCTTTTGATACTGTCTGCCACAGCGATTCCTGAGCCTCTTCTATCGAAATCCCAGCCTTCTGCAAATCTCTGTTGTATTCAACTGCATGTTTTTTAGCCTGTTCCAGATTGAGAACCATCTTTTCCTGCGACAGCCCCGTAAAAACAAAGCACTGCAAAGTTCCGACAAACAGTGTCCTTTTTAATAGAAATTTAATTTTTACTTTTATCATCATATAAAATAATACTTAATAAATTTTGTGCAAATGTATGTTGTCTGAATATCCAAAAAACAAAAAAACGATGAAACGCACATTTTTATCGGCGAATGAACTCAAATAACAGACGTATCATATCCTTCCATAATCATCAAGTTATGTTTTTCGATTATTTCGACGCCTTTCGGAGTTGAAATTCCTCTCAGAAAATTTAGAAACAGGTCGGATAAAAGTCGCAGAGACGAAATATCCATGTCAATTTTTTCGCACAGTTCCGCAAACAGCGTTTTCGACTGTTCGGAAAACAGATATGCAGCAGTTTTAGGGTTCATCTCTTTTTTAAAGACGCCTTCTTCGATACCTTTTGTAAACATTTTCTCGATTTTTGCGATCCCCTCTTTCCATTTACATACAATAATGTCGGGATAATAACGTCTTATTTCCGTCATCACTCTGATTTCTCTGGACGATAAAAAACGTTTATTTTTCATTATTTCCAGCATACCTTCGAGAACATTGTCTGTTCGCGAAAACAGTTCTTCGTCCTCCCTGTCCTTCGTCTGGCGCATGTTGTCCATGATAGAAACAATCAATTCCTTTTTATCCGTAAAGTGTTCGTAAATAGTACGTTTCGATATTCCAACATACTTGGCAATATCGTCCATTGTTGTCGCCTTAATTCCCTGAACGACAAACAGTTTTCTTGCCTCTTCTATAATTCTCTGTCTGTTCATTATCTACTGTAAAATTCGGCGCAAAGGTAATGCAAAAACTAAAAGAACCAAAAAAGTTTTTTAGTTTTTTCAGTTTTCATGCATAATTTGAAATGGCGCAACCAAAGTTGATTGCGCCATTTCAGAATAGCATTTATACGGTAATTCCGTATAAATAGCTGTTATTCAATAACAGTAGATATACGGATAACAGGATTATCTTCGGGGGCTAAATTTTTTAATGCATCGGGAATGTTTTGTTCTTCCAGAACAGCGTCCGCTCTTTTGACTTCTATTATGGAACTGTTGTAAAAAACGAAAGGAAAGACGTCAAAAGTACCATCAATGTCGTTGAGCATTGCCGGCAAATTATTTTTTCCGGCAAGATTCAACAGTTTTTTCGTTTTTAAATCGTAAAAATACAGTTCCATTTCGTTATTTCTTTTACATTGAACGAACAGCCATCTGTCGTTTACTGCAAAATTACCGACAACCAGCCCTCTCTGATAGGCGCTCCTTCTTTTTTCCAAATCGGCGACGTCTTCGACCGAAATGCTGTATTTACCCTTGAAAAGCACATATTCAGGCACGATTTTGTCTTCATATACCGAAAATATGGTATCCTGCAACGGCGGACAGTAAAAATATCTGTCCCCGTATTTTTTCATCAGAGCCGAATGAATAAATGGAGGAAATTTTTCAAGATTAACAGTTCTGTATTGCAAGATATTCAGCACATTGCCTTCATTGTCAACAGCAGCCAGAGCCGGCGCGGGACGTCCATAATTGCGTACCTGCAACAGAGGATCCATGTAACAGATAAAACCGAACGAAGCTTTGATAAAATTTGTAACCGACCTGTCGATTTTTATTGAACGAAGAAATTTATTTTCAAACGAATATTGAAGAATTTCAGATTTTCCTCCGTCCAAAAGGTAAACGATTCCAGTTTCTTCGCAAATATCAGCATCGCCGATTTGGATATATTCGCCGGGACCCTGCCCTCTTCTGCCTATACGGTTGATAAAGCGACCGTCATTGTCGAACAGTGTCAGCAAATTGGAAGCATCGAGTATCAGAAAACCAAATTTTGACGGTATTATTTTTACAATTTCACCGATAACCGATTCGTTTGTAGTCTCTATTTTAATATATTTAAAATCTTTGACAACAGTTCCTGCTTTCAGAGTAACCTGTTCAGGTTTTGTTTCAAGGTCAATAAAACCCTGCCGGTGAATTTCTGTACCGCCGCCGCAACCTGCCGCCAGTAGCAGTAACGCTAACAAAACCGGAATTTTAATGTAAAATTTTCTTTTTAAGACGTTTATAAACATATAAATTATTTTTATTCAGACAAATGTAAAATCCTGCACGTTAGAGATGCGATGCATCGTGTCTCTAACGTGTTTTCCACGCAGATTAACGACCTATGGTTATGAAAATACCGGCTTTCTGCCAGTTTGATGTTTTTAAATATCATATTTAATTTGATTTTATCGCTATTAAATGCCGTCCAAATCTGGAATCAGGGGAAAAAATCATTTGAATTTAAAAATAAAAAGTGCATGGTTATCATTTTCCATTACAAAGTTAATAGTGGTTATTAATACTGTTAATGTGAATGTAAATTTAAACTTACATTCCATGCCGCTACTAATGCAATTGCTAAAACGGCGATACTGACAAAAATCATCTTTTTTCTTTTCATGATTCAAAAAATTTAAAGTTTTACGAGTGCAAAGGTAATGCAATTTTTTTTACCCACACTTTATCTGCAAGCAATTTAACATTGTTTAATGATAGACAATATTATTTAATATTTATTAACAATGATTTTTCGCTATAAAAAACACAAAATACATATTTACAGTATTTTAGTATTTATATTAAATGTTAAATAATGTTAACAGAAGAGTTTAGAGTTTAGAGTTTAGAGTTTAGAGTTTAGAGTTTAGAGTTTAGAGTTTAGAGTTTAGAGTTTAGAGTTTAGAGTTTAGAGTTTAGAGTTTAGAGTTTAGAGTTT
>JAIROW010000259.1 GCA_031257315.1 Prevotellaceae bacterium | reverse complement strand
TTTCCTAAAAATTTTTAATGTATTGGAAATATGACATATACAGAACAATAAAAAAATAAAAAATGACAGTTTTTTTACTGCTGTTTTTCCCGTTTATGCCGTTTTTCCTCAAAAAAAATGCTCAGCGATGTACTCAATAAATTTTCATGCGTAAATGCTCAAACACCGGCAAATTCCTGTCCATTTTGTCGAAAAAATCAGCAAATTATGGCGAAAACGCATTGGTTTATCAGCATGCTTAAACTATTCCGTTATAAAACTGAGGTTTCAAGCAAAACGTAATTAACTAATGTTTCGCATTTTTCAATCTGGGTAAAATCAAGGAAAAAGGCATAAAAAAAGTAGCCGATTTATTTGCATAAATCGCTTAAATTCAGTAACTGTGCAAAGGATTTCCAAGAACTCGTCTGCAAGTCAGAATTTCCATAACCGCAGTATAAGCAAGGGGGCATGCCCCCCTTGTTAAGTCAATGTACAAAACCATAGCGTGCATGCTCTAATATCTAATAGAGTTTATGTATATTTGCCATCGCAACAATTGGCTGAAAGCCATAAACCAACAGCGCAAGGGCGACGCCCTTAATTCATTGCCCGTCAGGGCATACAGATCAATATATGTACGGATTGGCAGTTAAATTATTGTATGTTTCATTTACTGCATTTTGCAGGTACAATTGTTTGCACATTACGACAATGAGCATAACGCCAAGCGTGAGCCAGCCTAAAAGGAAAATTGTTAGCAGGTAGGTAGAAACCTGCAAGCCTTCCGGTTTACCGTTTTTTACAAGATAAAAATTGCAACGGTTAATCCACAGACATTGCCACACTATGCCATAAATGCCGAATGTAATAATGGACAGCAAAATATAAACAACCAAGCCGCTTGTTTTCTTTCCGTCTTCACAGCAGGCTATGTTTGTTTCTTTTGCAAAGGCATAAATCAAATACAATTGATAAAAGCCAAAAGTTACGATTGACAGTAATAAAGTCAACCAAAAACCACGATTTGTTGTTAATCGGTTCATGAAATATAAATTTAAAAATTACCTCGCTCTTTCGACTTCGCGAGTGTCTTGTCCCGTTTGAACAGTAGCGGCTCTGTGTATTGTTTGAAACAAAAATGTAAATTAAATTTTCTGTTAAACTGTGTAACTCTTATAAAAATTGAACTGTACGTGCAAACCGTATTCCGACTGTCAAAAGCGACGGCTGTTAAACTTCTTAGAGCGGTATGTTCCAAAATTCGACGCATCAGTTACACTGTTTCTTTTTTTTATAATTTTAAAAACTTTACTGTTTTTACTTCAACTATTTGGCGCGAATATAGATAATAATTTTGAATTTAGGCTAAAAAAATGCGTCAATAAATTTAATTTATTTTCACTATATTATCTTAAACGGTTATAAATAAAGTGTTTGAAAGTTAAAAAGTTTTAAAATATTTTTTTTTTGATAATTGTACCATTGTAGGGGCGCGATTTATTGCGACCTTTATAAATTGTGCTGAACTTGCCCGAAAAAGCCCTTGTGGGACAGACATCTGCAATTGTAGAGACGCGATTAATCGCATCTCTACAATAGAGTTAATGTAAAATTAAATATGATATTTGAAAGCATATATCTGGCTGAAAGCCATAATTTTCATAACCGCCGGTGGTTGACCGGCGGAAGAAACAGAGAGACGATAACGCTGCCTGTAAAGGCAGAACCCTGTGTATCAGAAAATATCGAGTTCTGGCTTTCAGCCAGTTTTTTGGGATTATGTTTGTCCGTATATCAAACGACATACGGTTATGAAGGTTCGGCTTTTCAAGCCGTATATACTCAAATAAATTTACATAAACTCTATTAAAAAAATAAGTTTTTAACTGTCAAACAAAATTAGGATAATGCCGATTTGCATGTTTTACGCAGGTTTTAGTATTCTGATAATATTTGTTAACCAGCCTGTCCGCTATTTTGATACGACGGACAGGTCGGTTACAAAATTAAGCAAAATGACAAATTGTCAGGGACGGCGCGTTTTGTTGAGCTGTCCATATCTGTGCTATGTTGCGCTGTTTTCTCTGTTTTCCGAATTTTCGCCGAGATAGCCGGGCAATTGCATTCCAGCCATGTTGAACAGATCGTTCAGCGGAGGCACCGATTTCATCAGTCCTGAAATAAAGTTTGCCGTCGATGTTTTGTCGTCTTTTCCTGCTCCGTCCCAGACGGTGATTTTGTCGATTTTTATGTTTCTGATTGCTTCGACCTGCGTTTTCACAAGTTCGGGCAGTTTGTCGGAAATCATCATCAGTACGGCTTTTTGCGGGTCTCCTGCGGCAGCGTCAACCAGCTGCTTGAAACCGGCTGCCTGTTTGCTGAGAATTTCGTTGATACCGCGAGCCTGAGCGTCCATTTTTGCAAATATTGCGTCGGCTTCGCCTTTTGCTTTTCTGCGGAATTTTTCGGCTTCGGCTTCGGCGTCTATTATCGCTTTTTCTTTTTCGATTTCTGCCTGAACTATTATGTTGGCTGTTTGCGAAGCCTTGTCTCTCTGAGCGCGAACATCTTCGGCGATTTTTTCGGCTGCATACGCTTCTTCCATAGCTTTTGCCGACTGTACTTTTTCTTTGGCAATAGCCCGTCGCAGAGCTTCCGCCTCTCTTTCGCGGCGTTCCGAATCGGAATTGGCGATTGATATTTTTGCTCTGTTTTCGCCTTCAACGGCTACGGCGTTGGCGTCGGCTGTGCGGACGCGCGTGTCTCTCACTGTTTCGGCAATACGGATATCCTTGTCTCTGTCGGCTTCGGCTTTGCCGATTTCTCCGAAACGGTTCTGTTCGGCTACGCTTTTTTTGGCTTCGTTGATGGCTTTTGCTGCCGCTTCCTTTCCGAGCGCTTCGATGTAGCCCGATTCGTCGCGAATGTCGGTTACATTAACGTTTATCAGTTTCAAACCGATTTTACGGAGTTCCATTTCGACATTTTGACTGACATTCAGCAGAAATTTGTCTCTGTCGGAGTTGATTTCTTCAATATCCATAGTTGCAATCACAAGACGCAGCTGACCGAACAGAATGTCCTTAGCCAAATCCTGAATATTGTCGAACGATAAGCCCAGCAAACGTTCAGCCGCGTTAATCATATTGTCCGGCTCGGTCGAAATACCGACGGTAAAACGGCATGGCACGTCAACCCTGATGTTCTGTTTGCTAAGCGCATTTGTCAGATTGCACTCGATGGGTATCGGCGTTAAATCGAGAAAAGCATAGCTTTGAAACACAGGCCAGATAAACGAAGCTCCTCCATGAATACATTTGGCAGAACTTGCGCTTCCCTCCCTGTCTTTTCCTGTACGTCCGTAAACGACTAAAATTTTGTCGGACGGACATCTTTTGTACCTTGCAAAAATTGCAGCCAGCGCCACAAAAACTACTACTGTAAAGACTAAAATATAAGCAATTTCATTCATTGTTATAACTGTTTTTTATAAAATTATACATACTGTTTTAAAATAAAATTCGTGCCTGTGTCAGTTCTTTTAACATCAATAATTTTTAAAACATATTAAAAAAACTCGGTACAAAGGTAATAAAAAATTCACAAACAATTACTCCGTTTGCAGGAATTTCTTTTATTAATAAAGAATTTTCCCGTTGCGGATTATTGCAACTGATTGACAGTAAATTGGGTTATCGACATTCAACCAATTGATAATCTGTAAAAAAATACGTCTGTACAGCCATAATTGTGTCCAGCCATGAAAAAAGACTGTTATTTGAGCCACTTTTTATCCCGTTTCATTTTGGTTTGTTATTTTTATACATAAATTATGTACTTTAACGAGCTATTTTTATGAATTTATGTATAAAAAAATTTACTCATCAAGGCAAAATTTCTACGGTTTATCTTTGAAAAGGACTTTTCATATTTCCAAATATTTTTTTGCGGATTTAAGGATATATACCTTCCTTTCTCTTTCCCTTCCTTTGTCCTTTCCTTCTTCCCTCTTTCCCTTCGTTCCTTCTTCCCTTAAAGCTATAAATCAATAAGATAGCATGAAAAATGCTGTTTTTTGAAAAAAAATTGTATTTTTGCATCGTGTATATAAAAGCAGGTATGAAGAAAATATATTTTATCTTATTGTGTATTTGCAGTTTAACCGCAAAATCTCAAATATACGTTGAAAACATGGACAGAATGATTCTTACGGGAAGTTTGAGAACCGAAGGGAATATATATCTGCCAGTACGCTGGGCAAAAGTAGAATTGAAAGGTATGGCAAAAACTGTTTACGCCGATGGAACCGGATATTTTGTAATGGACGGTAAAGACCTGATTATCACCTCAAAATCGAGTGAAATAATTTTAGTTATTTCGGCTGACGGATACGAAACCAAAGAACTCGCGATAGAGATGGGAATGGCTGAACTTGGAGTTATATTTGTGAAAAGAAACTTCAAAGATATTAATCCGATAACGGTTAATGATCTTATGCCCGACAGCCCCGAAAATGCCGGTCAAACAATATCGAATATCGGCGCCAACGCTCTGTTTTTCAACGATGACGCTCTGTCAAAATCTGCAAATTATCAGCTTGGAATGCACGGTTATAAAATGCGGGGCTACGACTGGCGAAATACGGAAGTTTACATGAACGGAGCTTCGTTCAACGATCCCGAAACAGGTTATGCTTTCACAGGGCTGCTCAACAAATTTATTGATATAACTAAAAAAAATTCAGGCAGTTCTCGAATTGTAAACGACAATATTTTTTATGGCGACATCGGCGGTTACAGCAATATTGTGCTAAACCCGCTGTTAATGCCCGCAGGCGCAAAAGTTTCATACAGTTTCAGCAATTCGCTATATACTCATTCGCTTGATGCTCAGTATGCAACAGGGAAAATGGCTTCGGAATGGGCATTGACTTTTCTTTTGTCGGCTAAACGAGGAACAGGATTTATTGAAGGAACTGGTTATGAGGGATTTTCATACCTGTTTTCGGCAGGTAAAAATATTGACGATTTCCACAGCTTTTCCATGTTTATTGCGGGAGCGCCAACGTCAAGAGGACTTGCAAACTATTCTGTAAAAGAAATTTACGAGCAAAAAAACAACTCCCATTTTAATTCGGCATGGGGATATTACGGGAAAATCATGAAAAATTCGAGACAAAATATTTTTCACCAGCCGCTGCTCGGTTTATCGCACGATTGGGACGGCGAAATTTCAAGATGGAAAACATCTTTGCTGTTTTCGACCGGAAAACGGCAGGAAACCGGACTGAACTGGAACGGCGAACCTTCGACATGGAACGGATTTCGAGACCCTTTTGTTTCGTCGGAGCAAATATGCTGGGATTCAATATTTTCGATAAATAGACAGTCTGCTGCACATTCCAGATATATTTTGGACGCAAACACATCTGACCGTACAATGATTTCGCTTAACAGCGTTTACGATTTGTATGACTGGGGAAGATATGAAACTACCGGAGGTATTGAACTGAAACTGTATTTCGGAAGATATTACAATCAGGTTAACGATATTCTCGGTGGAAGCAGCTGGTTAAATGTTGATAAATTTTCAACCCCACCTTTCAATCCAGATTTTTATCAATTCGACATAATTGCACCCGACAGGGAAATTAAGCAAGACGGTAATTTTGGACACGATTATTCCATAAAATACCGTTCATACAAACTGTGGAACATCTGGCGATATTATATGGGACAGCTAAAATTCAGTCTTGGAGCTTCTGTCGCCGCCGTAATACACGGTTATGAGGGAAATATAAAAAATGGCAAAGTTCAGGATTCTGGACAGAAAACTCCCGACAAAATGTTTTTCAACTTTTCGGGAAAAGCCGGAGTTGCGTATAAAATTAACAATACAAGTAATGTCGAAGCAAACGTAATGTATTATCAAAGAGCGCCTTTGATTTCAAATACATATATCGCTCCGCGAATTTCGGGGCAATTGCTCCCGTCATTGAAAAATGAAAAAATTATTGCAGCAGAGTTAAATTATTTTTTATACGGAAAACTGACCGATATTCGCATTTCGGGATATTTTACACAAATAAAAGACCAGTCAATTGTAAGAAGCTATTACAACGACCTGTATTCGAGCCGTATGAATATGGGAATATCGGGACTGCACTCCATTCACGCGGGCGGAGAAGCGAGCATAAAATTCAATATTTCACAGGAATTTAAAGCCGATTTTGCCGCCGCATATGGTATGTACAAATATGCGTCTGACCCGACTGTTTTGCTTAAACAGGAAAATTTAAATATTTATACAGTTTACGATACTGCAAAAATGAATGGATTGAACATGGGAAATGTTCCGGCGCTGGCAATTTCTGCCGGCGGAATGTACATGTCTCCATGGAATTTATGGCTGGGATTGAATATATGCTATTCGGGAATGAGTTATGCCGACGAAAATCCCGTTGCTCTTGGATACGACAATCCGAATTTGGAAAATAAACAACAGGTTAATCTGGACGGTATTTTTACCATGAATTTCAATGGTGGATATTCTTTGATTCTTGGAAAGAAAAAACAGAACGCATTGAGTTTAAATATTAACATACAAAACCTTTTTGACAGTAAAAACGGAGTTTTAGGCGCATATCGTCCTTTCGGTCAGGAAAACGACGAAGTGAGATACGCTTACATGTATGGAAGAACATTCTACATGTCGCTTAAACTCTGGTTTTAGTTACAAATATTGAATTTATTATGAAACACTTTAATTTCAACCTGACGGTAAATATTTTTATATTTTATCTGATATTTTCGGGAACAGCAAAAACGCAGCCTCTGTGCAGTTTAAATATTGAAGAATCCGATTTGGCGTTTAATAACCAGGAAACGCTCGAATATGCCGTATCATACGCATGGGGCTGGATATTTACAGACGTTGGCAAAGCTGTTCTTAACGTCAACAAAATGAGAGATATGCCAACAGAATACCGTATAACCATAGATGCAAAAACTCACCGGTTTTACGATAAATTTTTCAATGTTCGCGATTTTTACGAAGCACGGTTCGGTATTCCCGATTTTCGTTCCATATATTTTTACCGCAACATTCAGGAAGGGGGTTATGCCATGCAAAATACGTATAATTTCGACTGGGAAAACGGCAAAATTGACGCCGTTATTCAAAAAAAGAACAATCCGCCGCAAAACATGGAAATACCACTGAAAGAGTGTACGTTAGACATTCTTACCTGTTTTTACTGTCTGCGAAATCTGAACTTTGACAACGCTTTTCCAAACAAAGCATACAGTCTATCTTTCGCTCTCGACGATATGGCTTACAACATAAAGTGCAGATATTTGGGAAAAGAGAATAAAAAAATCAAAGCTCTGAAACGGAAAGTCAATTGTTTAAAATTTGCAGTTGAAGTAATTGCCGGTTCTGTTTTTAAAGGCGATGAAACTATAATTATGTGGATTTCGGACGATAAAAACCATATTCCGCTGGAACTTGAATCGCCGATTACAATCGGAAAAATAAAAGTTCGCTATACTCAATCTGAAAATCTGAAATATCCGCTTAACTTTGCCAACTGAAACGGGTGGCAAACCAACCTGTCGCAACCAGCCTGAAAGAGGTGTTTTTTCTCACAATCAAAAGAAAAGACTTAATTATAGGTTAATAAAAATGTATAAATAATAACAATTCATCTCTAAAACAATAATGGTGCAACAGCCAAAAAGAATTATTAACCAGATTTTTGGATTTGAAAAACCGCATACAACAGTTTAATTTGACATCTTGCAATAACCGCTACAATTATTTTCATTTATAAAATATAATTTTTAACTTTGTACAATATTTAATTTTGGTT
>JAIROW010000246.1 GCA_031257315.1 Prevotellaceae bacterium | reverse complement strand
GTACAATAAAATAATGGGGTACGCCGCCACTGCACTAACAGGTAATGTGTTAATCTCCAAAAAAAGTATTACTTTGACAGACAGCACGAAAATATTTTATGAAAAGTTCACTGGCTTTCGGTTTCGGGGAATATTTGCAGATTATTAATACAGTAATTATGCAAATTATGGGTTGAAAACGTTTTTTTTAGCCTGAATGAGTTTAATTTTTATAACTGCATACAAGCAAAGCGCGGTTTGCGGTAGCACAATAGTTCTCCTCTTTGCCTGTAAGGCAAAACGTTAATTCTTTTGCAATAGAGTTCTGCGCAGTACAGGCAAGGGGTTGCAACCCCTTGTTAAGCCGCAGGCAACGCTATCGCTCGCCTGCGGTTATGAAAATTTTGTCCTTTCAGGACTTCAACTCCTGATTTGCGTAAAGTATAAATAAAGCACACCAAACAAAAAAAGAGAAGTTGAAAAACAACTTCTCTTTTTGTTTGCCCATGCTTTTACGAGCATTTATTCGACCTTTTTATATTTTACAAGAAATTCAACTCTGCGATTTAGCGCTTTATTCGCTTTTGTAGTATTTGGAACTGCCGGTTGCGTATCTCCTGAGCCGTATGCTGTTATTCGGGATTCTTCGACGCCTGCATCTATAAGGTATTTTTTCACGGCGTTAGCACGATTTTCCGAAAGTACAAAATTGGACGCCGGTTTTCCTACATTGTCTGTATGACCGTTAACTATCAGATTATAAGTTGGATTTTGATACATTATTGATACAATTTCGTTCAGTATCGGGAATGAACTTTTTTTGAGAACTGCTTTTCCGGTTTCAAATTGAATACCATGCAGCGCTTTTTCCAGCACTTCTCTTTCCGTTTTTTTCAATTCGGGACAGCCTTCGTTGGCAACTGTTCCCGATACGGTCGGACATTTATCCTGATAATCCAAAATTCCATCGCCGTCGGTATCTTTTGGACAGCCGGATTCGTCAATAGCAGAGTATGCTTCTGCCGGAGTATTCGGACATTTGTCAAGATAGTCGGGAACTCCGTCGCCGTCGGTATCTTTTGGACAGCCTGACCCGTCAATGGTTGAGTATGCTTCTGCCGGAGTATTCGCACATTTGTCAAGATAATCGGGAACACTGTCGCCGTCGCTGTCAATCGGGCAGCCATGCTCGTTAACTGCTACGCCTGTCGGAGTGTCAGGGCATTTGTCCTGATAATCAAGGATTCCGTCGCCGTCGGTATCAAATGGACAGCCGCGTCCGTCAACTGCTACGCCTGCCGGAGTATTGGGGCATTTATCCAGATTGTCGGGTATTCCATCTTTGTCGCCGTCGATTGTACAGCCGTCTTTATCAACAAGATAACCTGCCGGAGTGTCGGGGCATCTGTCTTTTTTGTTTTTAATACCGTCGCCGTCATCGTCCTTGTTTTTCCTGCTTCGGCTGTCTCCAAATACCAGCGACAAGCCGAAATGAAGATAAGCGCCATTCGAGTATTTGGGAATGGGAGCGCCATTCGACGATATCCAGCTTTTTGGTCCGATGGAGATTTTCTCTGCTGCCAGATGTAAACTTAATGCTCCGGCTTTCAATTGGAGACCTGCTCCGACAGTGTGAAATCTTCCATCTAAGACAGAGTAGCTTATTGTTGGCTGAAACCAGTTGCATGGACGGAAATTAGCCGACAGCGTCAGGTCGCTGAACATGTTTTTATTGGAAAAGAGAGCAGAATATAGAAGACCAATTCCGATTTTATCTTTCAACAATCCGTATTCCAGACCGGCATTAAAGCGGGTATTCAGCGAGGCGGTGTAACTTTTTCCGGTCTCGCCTTTTGAGAAAATTTCTCCAAGTTTATCAAGTTCTTCTTCAAATTTGTCTCCAATATCGTTTTCATCTTCTCCCACAATATATTCGACGCCTTCAAAAGTCCAGTCCTTTTTTATTGTTGTGGACGCGGTATTGTTTGTCCATCTGATAAATCCCAAATCTGTAACGGCTGCCGAAAATTGCAGTTCCGGCAATATGTTGTACGTTACGCCCAAATCCAGTCCTGCTCCGGGGTTGGAAAACAGGTCGGAAACAATTTTTGACGCCTGCATATTGCCAAAGTCAAAGACGTCGCCAATATTGTCAAAATCAAGAACTTTATTGTTTGGGTCAGATGCGTCAGGCTTGAAAAGTTTTTCAGTGTCAAACCCCGACGGTAGTGATACCGAGATTTTGCCGTTGCCAGAAACTCTCCAGCGGTCTGCGCCGGCTGTGATTTTAAAATCTTTTATAGAGCTGTTGACATTAAAGTATCCTGCAAGGTATTTAAGTTTACCGCCAACCGTCAGTTTATCGTTCAACTTGCGGGAATATCCGAGTCCGACTTCTGCATACGCAGAAGATTTTATTCCAAAAGAGCTAATATCAAAAACGCTTTTTTTGCCTGTTCCATACAGCAGCATACTGAAAAGGTCTTTCGGAAGATACACATTCGCGCCCGCATTTACGCCAATATTGAACGTAAAGAAATTTTTGTCTTTCCGAAATCCGAAACCGAGTATGTCTGTCCGAATATCGGTATATATGCGGGTAGTATTGCGCAGCGACTTGAAAAAGTCATCTCTTTTTCCCATTGCCTGCGGGTGCAGGAATGTAATCGTACTGTCAATGCCTCCGATATTTTTTTTGAAAACAACATCGTCTAAAACAATAGAGTTATTTCCTGCTGCGATTCGCAGGTTTGAAATAACAGGCAAATTTATGTATAAATTGTATGGAGTCTGAAAAGCCGGATTATAGACATTCCGTTCGGCAACTCCCTGCATAAAATATATTGAGTTACCCTGAGCCAGCGCTCTATTGCCGACGATAACTGCCGGCAGCAAAAAGAGTATATATTGAATTATGTATCGTTTCATATTCATTTTTTGTTATTTGTTAAAATATCAGTTTACCGTTTATTTCACCGCTTATTTTTGCAGATATATAGTCGGACGCGGTCAGACGCATCGGGTCAACAGGATTTGTCTCTGAATGACTTCTGTATTTAATGAGAAGATAATGAGCATTTTTCAGCTGTTCGATTGAAGTTGCCGAGTTTTTACTGAAACCGACAGAAGTTTTACCTTCTTTGCCAGTTTTCACTTTTCCTTTATCTGCTCCGTCAGCATATATTTCCGGACGGTCGATGTATATTTTCTGGTACGCCTCCTGCGTCAAAGGACGATAGTTTTCATCAAGCAAAAATATATCGGCATACATGCCTATTGGAAAATGATTGACGTATGTGAAATTAAGTTTGATTTCAGAAACGTCGTCAAACGAATCTTCGCCGAAATCAATTTCAACCGTATCGCTGTAAACAAGTACGCTGCCATTGTCGAAAGAGAGAGGTACTGTCATTTTGCCGCGAATACTCAATTCTCCGTCGGAAGGAATAAAACTTTCAGTTAAACCGGCAATATTGTCCAAATCCGCTATTTTGCCGGTGTTTAATTGATAATGAAAATTCATGGATTTTAACTGGGTGGAAAAATAATCCGAAATATTCTGATTTCCATTTTCTGTAAAAAACTGTTTATCAATCGGTTTAAGTTGGGAGACAACTGGCTGTCCCAGAGTATTTGCCCGTTTTATAGGATTAAGCGAGGCTTTCGACGAAAATTTCAGTGTTCCGGTTTCTGTAATCGCCTGAATGGTATCCAGAGTAAAATCAATATCAACTCCTATATTCGATTCTGCCTCAAACTCAAACTTCGGATTTTCAAACTTCAATACGCTTCCTGCGGGAACATAATTATACAGGTCGGCTTTGTAATCTTCAACATGTAAATCGGTAACGTTATCCATTGAATAATTGAAATAACCGAAACTGACATACCTGCTGTCATTGTCGCTTACAAAACCTATTTTAATGTCAATTTTATCGTTAGCGTTGATAATTGTTTGATCGTCGCCTTTCAGTGTAATTTCAATTTTAATTTTTCCATCAGCAGCAATATAAAATGAACTTTTGGGAAACTGATATATCTTTTCGCTGTTTCCAGTTTCTACATTTACTGGAAAATCTATAAAAGCGTTGGTTTTTGCAGGATCTCCGTCGGGCAATGAGATTTTCAGTTTCAGCAGGTCTGACGTTTTAATATTAAAAGTTGGTTTCACTGTAATTTTAACGGTTGTATTTTCAAACAGTATTTTTGTCAGTTTCTGTTTCCCGTTTATAGTGGAATTGCTGAAATTTTCGTTCATATTAAATGGCTGTTCCAGAGATTGTACAACGTTAACTGATGATGGAACAACTCCGGCATTTAATCCGATTAAACTAACTATTGGCGTATTTTTAAAAATATCGGCAATACCTGTATTCTGCATTTCGGAATCAAAACTTGCAAAAAAGTCATTGACTTCAGACATTTTATAACGGAAAGTATCCGTATAAATCAGTGAAATATCACCGCTGGCAAGCGTGTCGAGATACAAACCTTCCACGTCCGAAACGTCGCTGTATGATTTTAATAAATCGTACATGCTGAATCTGCTCTCCTTAATTATTGGCACTTCCAGTTTTCCTCCTACCTCAACTTCGGAGGCAACATCTCCCAAATCCATCTCCTCACAGGAAGATACAAACAGACTTCCCGCAATAAGAAGAGGCGTCAGGATTTGATTAAGATAATTTTCTTTCAATATCATATTCATTCTTTTAGTAGTAATTAACATTAAACTTTCTGCAAAGATAGAAAAAATAATAACACAAATGCTAATAAAAAAAAAAGTTTTTCATAATTTGATGAAAAAACGGCAGAAATGTCTATTGTTTTATGATTTGTTTTTATTGCAATTTAACTGTAATTCTTTTTATTGTAAATTAATATATTTTTACATAATTTAATGTACGAAGTTATGAAAAAATAACCATAAAAAAATAAAAAACATGCAAAGTTTGTTTTTATTCAAAAAAACGTCGGTCTGCCATCAAAAAACATGTTGATTCAGCTATAAACGGGAAAAATATTAATGTTAAAAACAGGACTGAAATGTATAAAATTGAGATATTGGCATTTTTTCAGTACCTCCAATTTACCGCAACAATGTTGCGTTATTAAATTATTATTGTAAATTTGTAGCGCTAATTGGTATTTTAAATGTTAAAAAAAGTGGTTCAAAACAGACGCAATACAAAGACCAAACAGATGGTTATGAATGTTTTAGAGAAATCGCTGTCGGCTCTGTCGCACGAAGACATTGAGCAAAAGCTGACGGAAAAAATCGACCGCGTTACAGTTTATCGCATCTTAAACGGCTTCTGCAACGACGGTAAAGTGCATAAAATTGCCGGCGACGACGGTAAAACTTACTATTCTCTGTGCCGGCACTGCACAGCCGAGCAGCACAACGACAATCACGCTCATTTTCTGTGTACAGAATGTCATTCGATTGTCTGTATCGAAGAACCGCTTGCTGTTCAGCCTGTTCCGAAAGGCTATAATGTTTCTTCGATTTCTGCTTTTCTCACAGGCACATGCTCCAAATGTAACAGCACGGTATTGGATCAAGACAGGATTTAAAGATTTTGTGTAATGTAGAATCATGAATTGTAGAAATCATGAATCCTTATTTTTATATTTCAATGCTCTGTTTATTTTTCTAAAATCGCTGACAGATTTCAAACCTATTTTTATGATTTTCCTTAGATTAATCGAATTGTTTCCGGCTTGACGCGGTTTGAACGTTATTGGATGCCATGCGCACCGCTCTTTTCTTTTTACTGCTATTGTTGAAACAAGCACGTTCGACAGAAAAAAATCGTCCGGAATAAATTCCAGTACTGTTTTCAGTTTTTCCGAGCGCATCAGACGGAAAGGCGTGTTGGCGTCGATAATATTTTCGCCAAAAATCAGCCGTATAACCATACGCAGAACTTTTGTAACAACGACTCGACTATAACCGTCTTCACGGAATTTCCGGTAGCCAGTCTGGAAATCATATAGTTCTCTTTTTTCCCAGAATGACCAGAACTCGTCCGGATTTGTCTGACCGTCGCTGTCGGTCTGAAAAATGTAACCGGCGCCATGTTCCAGTGCGTAACGGTAGGCATACAGGCATGTAGAACCATGACCCGAATTGGGCTTCGTTTCTGCAATCAGACAGGGATACTGGCTTTCCAACGCTTTCATTTTTTCGTAAGTGCGATCTTTGCTTCCGTCGTTAAATATCACTAACCGGCTGCCTTCTCCGATACGGTTGACAACGGGGTGCCACTGTGCTATAACATTCTGAATATTATCTTCTTCATTATAGGCAGGCATAACAATGTACAGAGTATCATTTTTCATTTTTGATATATATTACTGTATTTATAAAAGTTTATTGTCATAACAGTCTGGCAGAATTAAAGTTTATCGAAAATAAGTGTTCTGCTAATATCCAGCGCATTTCTAATTACCTTATCCATATCATAATAAGCATAATCAGCCAGCCGTCCGCCAAAAATTACGTTTTTCAGCGACAGCGCTTTTTGCCGGTAACGTTCAAAAAGTCTGTTGTTTCGTTCGTCGTTTACGGGGTAATACGCCTCCTTGCTTTTGTCCAATTTTTCGGGGTATTCTCTTGTAATGACAGTTTGCGGCTGTACGCTTCCGAGTTCAAAATGTTTATGCTCGATGATGCGTGTGTATGGAGTTTCAAAATCGGTATAATTCATAACAGCGCATCCCTGAAAATTATCTGTATCAAGCAGTTCGGTTTCAAACCTCAAACTTCTGTATTCCAGAGCGCCATAGCAGTAATCGAAATATTCGTCTATCATTCCAGTATATACTATATTTTTGGCAATATTTTCATACATTTTTCTGTTGTTATTGAAATTGACGTCTGTTACAACATCTGCACGGGCAATCATTTTTTCTATCATGCGCGTATAACCGCCGGAAGGAATACCTGTATAGCGGTCGTTGTAATAGTTATTGCTGAACGTGTATCGCAAGGGAAGACGTTTGATTATAAAAGTCGGCAGCTCGGAGGCTTTCCGTCCCCACTGTTTTTCGGTATATCCTTTAATCAGTTTTTCGTAAATATCTTTTCCTGCCAGTTTCAAAGCCTGTTCTTCAAGGTTTGAAGGCTCTGTGTCAGCATATTCACTGATTTGATTTGCAAGAATTTTTTGAGCTTCGTCCGGCGTTTTTGTTCCCCATAGCCGGTAAAAAGTATTCATGTTGAACGGCAAATTATATACTTCTCCGCGATAATTTGCCATCACATAATGATTATAGGGGATAAAATCATTCAGTCCGTTTACATAATTCCAGACTTCTCTGTCGCCGGTATGAAAAATGTGTGCGCCGTATTTGTGTACGTTAATGCCCGATATATTTTCCGTATAGACGTTTCCGCCGACATGCGGACGGCGTTCCACAACCATACATTTTTTGTTCGCAAGCCCCGCCTGATGCGCAAAAACAGCTCCGAACAGCCCTGAACCGACAATTACATAGTCATATTCTGTATGTTTTGTCATTTTTACTTATTTGGTTATTTATTTCATCATTTTAATATTTATCAACTGCAAAGACAAATATGATTTTTTAATTATTACATTTTCTATATCTGAAACTTATGTACTTGTTTGATAAAAATTGAATTAAAGCCACTGCAAATACGGTAATTATTTTGGAGACAATCTCATTTGTCTGCATTTTTTCCACAAGTACAAATAACATTCCAGAACTGATTGCAAGTCCCATTAATCCAATTATATAGAATGAAAAAAAACGTATTGCCGTCCTGTTTTTCACCTTAAAAGTAAAATGCCTGTTAAGAAAAAAACTTGTAAAAATACCGCAATGTACACTCACAATATTTGCCGTCAGATATGGAACATCGAAAATATTCACCGACAGCGAATAAACTGCAAAATCCAGTCCCGCGCAAAAACAGCCGATAATTCCGTATTTGAACAATTGTTTATTTTTTGCAGCAAACTTAAATATCAAATTTTTCACAAACAAAATATTTTTATACTTAACCGTGTTAAATCAAAAATTTCAGACTACAAAAGTACAATAAATTTTTCAATAAACAGTAATAATGCGAATCAGGGTTTGCAAACGTTTTTTTAGCCCGAATTGGCTTAATTTTCATAACCGCAGGCGAGCGTAGCGTTGCCTGCGGCAGTGCGCAAGCGCCGAACTTGCCCGACTGGGCAAAACTTCTCGCTGTACGCAGGCAAAGTCCGCAGGCAACTCTACGCTCGCCTGCGGTTATGAAAGTTCGGCTTTTCAAGCCGGTGTTCT
>JAIROW010000233.1 GCA_031257315.1 Prevotellaceae bacterium | reverse complement strand
CTACGTTTTTTGACCGAGATAAACGGAAAAACGGAAAAAGTCCCTGTCGAGCTGATGGAATGTGCAGAAACAAAAGAGGCAGTGCGCTACATGGAAGTTGGCGCATATTCGCATGAACAATTGCAATTATACGACAAACTGCGAATTGCAAAAATGACAGCCAAAAGTTTTGTAGATGACGCAATAGACGAAGGTCTCGCGAAAGGTCTGGCAAAAGGTATTGAAGAAGGTCTGGCGAAAGGTATTGAAGAAGGTCTGGCGAAAGGTATTGAAGAAGGTCTGGCGAAAGGTATTGAAGAAGGTCTGGCAAAAGGTATTGAAGAAGGTCGTGCAGAAGGCGAAGCTGAACGCCAGAAACTACAGCAGGAACTCTCCGAACAAGCTCGTCGTATTGCAGAACTGGAATTTTTACTAACCCAAAAAAAACAGGGATAAAAAAATAGAGCGTATATAGATTTTATATCGTAGCAATTGGCTTAAAATCACATGTTTTGATTCTTCATATGTAAAGCTATAAATTAATATGTTCTGTTTTGATTCTGTTTTATGAACGTCCATTCTGATTTTCAGGCTTAAAACCCTTACAAACAGAGAATTGTCAAAATATGCTTTTACATAGCCGCCTTTTTGAGGTTGAACCGTTGTAAATGGCTTATTTCGTATGCCTTAAACATCTATTTTTTACATATTCTTAATAAATTTTCTTTTGTGCCAAAGTAAACGTTGAAAGCTACTTTTGAACGGATATTTCTGATAATGCCTTTGTCGCTGTACTGCCAGAACAGCCAGTTTTTTCCGGTTTTAGGGATAATTTTGCTGTAATTGGCTATCCAGAAATCATATTTTTTAAATTCATAGCCCGAAAGATATGTTCTGTAAAAATGTATGTTTGTATAAATTATAGGTTTAATTCCATAATGTTTTTCGAGCAGTTTCAAATAATTAATAACTCCACGTTTCATATTGCTGCTGCCATATTTTCCAACCTCTTCTATGTCTAAAACCGGAGGCATGTCGCCTTTTTCCAGTTTGACGCAGCGTATAAAGTTTGCTGCCTGCAACTTTGAGTTTACATTTGGTTTATAATAGTGATATGCGCCTCTGATTATTTTGTGTTTTTTGGTTTCTCTCCAGTTGTGGTCAAAATATTTATCTTTAAACGTTTGACCTTCGGTTGCCTTTACAAACGCAAAGGTTATTCCGATTTTTTTTTTCCCGCTTTTTAAACCGGATATTTCCTTCCAGTTTATTTTTTCCTGATAACCTGAAACATCTATTCCATGAATTTTATACGAAGGAACAGATATTCCAAATGCAGATTCTTCTTTTGGCGAAGAATATCCATCTGTCGAAACCAAAAGCAGTAAAGCAATCATTATAAGGTAAATACATTTCATCTAACTGTTACTTATGCTGGTGCAAAATTAGCAAATAACAAGTGAATAAACTGCGCAGGTTAACCAAATTTAACACTGTTGCGCCGGACAGAAGTCTGTTGAAAAATATTCAGATAATGCAGGTAAAAAAAATTGATACAGATAATTCTAAAAATCTGTTTTTATAATATATTGATTGTATGCAGATTAAAATTGCGTAAACCTGTTAAAATCCAATTTGTATGCCTGCAAAAATTTTTTTTTAAGTCTGTTTTTTGTTATTTAATATAAATATAACAATGTATGAATGTTCAATTGTAAACGTGTCGAAATTAAAAAAATGTTAAAACCGTATTTGACTGTTATCCCAGTATTTTCGTAAATAATTCCCTGATTTAGATTTTATCTGTAAATTTGCAAAAAATTTGTACGTATGTTTTTATTTGATAAATGTGGAACAAGTGTTGGAAAAAAAGATATAACAGTCTTGTTTTCAGTTATATTGCTGTTATTATATATTTCGGTATCGGTGTTCGTATCGGGCTGCGCAAATTCGTCGGTAGCGCCGACCGGAGGCGCGAAAGATACGCTTGCTCCGGTACTCTTGAAAATGACCCCTTCGCAAAAAACAACAAACTTTAAGGGCAAAGAACTGTCGTTTACCTTTAACGAATATGTTCAGATAAAAGACCAGAAAAAATTTGTGATTTCGCCGCCGCTGCCAAGCAAAAAACCGGAACTCAAAATTAAAGGAAAAAGCGTTGTGGTTAAACTGCCTTCAACAGCCGACAGCACAACGTATTATCTTGATTTTGGAACAAGCGTGGTGGACGTTAATGAAGGAAATCCGGCAAAATATCTTAATTTTATTTTTGCAACTGGAAACGACCTTGATACAATGCTCTATGCCGGACGCATTGTTGACGCCTTTACGCTTGAGCCTGTCAACGAGGCAAATGTGTTTTTTTATGAAGACAATAAAGACTCAATAGTATATCAAAAAAATCCGTCGGCGCTTTCGATAAGCAACAAAGACGGAGTATTTATTGTCAAGGGACTGAAAAACATGAAATACAAAATAGTTGCAATCGGAGATAAAAACTCAAACATGCGCTATGATGCTGGCGTTGAAACCATTGCATTTTCTGATTCGCTGATTCAGTCAATTATTTTAACAGACAGAGATTCTGTTGAGTTTAACAGTCTTCCGGTATTTAACATGTTTTCAGAAAATGTTAAAAAACAGGGACTTGTCGATTACAAACGTCCCGAACAGCGTATGATACGGCTGGTTTTTAACGAAATTAACGCTGTAATCAACAGTTTTAATATTGAAAAGATAAATCCGGCAAATATAATCAGAGAAACAGGAATTAACGGCGATACAGTAACTTACTGGCTTTCGTCGCGCGAAGTGCAGGATACCGTTTTTGCAGAACTGATATACCTGAAATCAGATTCGCTCAACAGACTGTCGCCCGATACCGCCAGGCTGAAACTGCTGTATTCCCAGCCAAAACGCAAATCGAAAGACAAAGACGATGAAGACGAAAAAATTGTTCCGATAGAGCCGTCAATATCTGATTCTCCGACAGATATTGCAGAAAAAGACCTGAATATCTCCTTTAAAACGCCACTGTTGCGAGCCGAATCTTCAAAAATATCATTATCGAAAATTGTAGAACGCGAAGGAAAAGAAAAAGAAAAAGTTCCGGTAAAATTTTCATTTAAGCGGGATTCCGTATATCTGAGAAACTACAAGCTGTCGGCGGACTGGGAAATAGCATCGAAATATGAACTGACAGTTCTGCCAGAGGCTTTTATTGACGTGTACAGCATAGCAAACGATTCGATAGTTAAAGATTTTGAAACAGCCGATCCCGAAAAATTCGGAAAATTGACAGTAGAAATCACCAATTCCGACAAACAATACATTCTTCAACTGATGAACAATAAAAGCGTCGTGTATGAAAAAACCGTCGCTGGATCGAAAAAAACGGTCTTTAAATATTTAAAAGCCGGCAAATATTCTATCCGTCTGATAGAAGACGAAAACGGCAACGGAAAATGGGACACAGGAAACTATCTTGACAAAAAACAGCCTGAGCGCGTTGAATTTATGACATTTTCAAACGGCGAGGACATGATTGAAATAAAATCGAACTGGGAACACGAACAGATTTTAGACGCAACAGAATTTTTTAGAAAGCATAGTTCACAAATTCAATAAATAAAAATCATTACAGACAGTTTTAATGAAAGAAATAAACTGAAAAATCAAAGCCTTTTTTCAGGACAGAGAAAGCGCTGATTTTTTGTATAAATTCCTGTAAAACCTGAAAAAAAGGCATAATTATTTCAGTGTAAAAGTGTTAAAAAATAATAAAACCGAAAAAAACTGCATATTTTGCCGTCGTTTTGTATGATACTGATAATCAATGTTTTATATTGTAGCAAAATAGCTATTTTTATGAGTTTCAAAAAAATAATCGAAAAAATTTTCGGCAGGACATGTAAAATATAAATATATTGTATTACCTTTGCAGCAATAAAATGATTGTTTAACTTATATTTTTGATATATAATTATTGTTATGACAAAAGCGGATATCGTAAATGAAGTCTCCAAAAGTACGGGAGTAGAAAAAATTACAGTACAGAAAACTGTTGAAGCATTCATGGATGCTGTAAAAATTGCATTGAGCAAAAATGACAACGTGTATTTACGCGGATTCGGAAGTTTTGTAATTAAGAAGAGAGCAAAAAAAACTGCCCGCAATATCTCTAAAAATACAACTATCATTATCCCCGAACATTTTATTCCGGCATTTAAACCGGCGAAAATGTTTGTAACAAAAGTTAAAAACACTATAAAAAAATAAAGCCTTATGCCGAGCGGAAAAAAAAGAAAAAGACACAAGATGGCAACGCATAAACGTAAAAAACGTTTACGTAAAAATCGCCACAAAAAGAAGAAGTGAAAATATTGCTTAATGTCTTTAAAGGTCAAAGACTAAAACCTAAAGGCTTCTAAAAAAGTCTTTAGGTTTTGTATTATATTTAATGTTAAAACTATTCAAAGTATGATTAATAAGGAGTTAGTTATAGACGTAGCTTCCTCCGGTATTTCAATAGCATTACTTGAAAACAAGAAAATAGTTGAACTTAATAAGGACACCAGCAGTGAGAATTTTTCGGTTGCAGACGTTTATCTTGGCAGAGTAAAAAAAATCATGCCGTCGCTAAACGCCGCCTTTGTTGACATCGGACACGAAAAAGACGCATTTATTCATTATCTGGACTTGGGTTATCATTTTCAGTCGTTGAATAATTTTGTGCTTCAAAATGCTTCAAATTCAAGAAAAATGCCGTTTACAAAAGCAAAAATGGCAGAACCACTCGAAAAGGAAGGAAAAATTACTTCCTTTCTGAAACAGGGGCAACCCATTATGGTTCAAATAGTAAAAGAAGCAATATCAACAAAGGGTCCGCGACTGACGTCCGAAATTTCCATTGCAGGGAGAAATATTGTGCTGATACCTTTTTCGGACAAGATTTCTATTTCTCAAAAAATCTCGTCAGCCGAAGAAAAAAAACGGTTGAGAAAATTAATCAAAGGTATGCTTCCGCCTAATTACGGCATAATTCTGAGAACTGCCGCCGAAGGGAAGAGTGGAGAAATATTGGGTGAAGAACTCTCGCTGCTTATGAAGCGATGGGACGAATGTTGCAGTAAACTGAAATCATTCAAAAAACCCGAACTGTTGATAAGAGAAATCAATCGCACATCTGCCATTCTGAGAGATATGCTCAACGGCTCTTTCAACAGTATTTATGTTAACAACAAAGAGGTTTACGACGAGATTAGAGATTATATAATCAACATCGAACCAGAGAAAGAGAAAATTGTCAAGTTGTACAGAGGAAAAGTCCCTATTTTTGAACAGTACGGCGTCTCAAAGCAAATCAAAAGCCTGTTCGGGCGAGTAGTTTCTTTGAAAACAGGGGCTTACATGGTTATTGAACATACCGAAGCGTTACATGTAATCGATGTAAACAGCGGAGTAAGAATGAAATCGGCAAACAATCAGGAAATTCATGCCCTTGAAGTAAACCTGCTTGCAGCCGAAGAAATTGCCCGACAACTTAGAATGCGCGATATCGGAGGAATTATTGTCGTAGATTTTATCGACATGCACAATGCCGAAAACAAACTGTTGCTTTACAACAAAATACACAAACTGATGGAAACCGACAGAGCGAAACACAACATACTGCCTCTTACGAAATTCGGACTTATGCAGATAACAAGACAGCGCGTTCGTCCGGAACTGCATATCGAAAACAATGAAATCTGTCCGACATGCCACGGATCGGGACATATCGTTCCAAGCGTTGTTTTCGACAGCCGGTTAAAAAGTCAGATAGCTTATTATGTCAACAAGTGTGGAAACCGTCGGTTGACAGTAGTTGTTCACCCGTATCTTGCAGCATATCTCAAACGCGGTTTTCCGTCGCTGAGGTTAAAATGGTCGCTGCAATACAAATGCCATATAAAAGTCAAAGCCGATTCCTCGCTCAGTTATCTTGAAACCGGAATATACGACAGTAAAGAAAAGAAATTGAATGAATAAAAATTTAGAGTTTAATTATTAGAGTTTAGAGTTTAAATATTAGAGTTCAGCGAAAACTCTAAACTCTAAACTCTAAACTCTAAACTCTAAACTCTAAACTCTAAACTCTAAACTCAAAAATCTAAACTC
>JAIROW010000132.1 GCA_031257315.1 Prevotellaceae bacterium | reverse complement strand
AAATCAGTAATTTAATCCAAACGCCCAAAGCGGAACAACATTTTGATAGCCATATTCAATATCGTCTTTCACGATAAAGGCATTTTTCAGTCCTTCAATCTGTTTCTGAGTTTTGCTTTTTCCGCCAACTTCAAAAGTAAGGTTGCCAATATTGAAATCGGCTTTTTCCGAGCGGTAAACTTTATTGTTTACTTTCATTTGATTCAGGAAAAATGTTTCGCGAAGATTGCCCGTATCAGGTTCTTTTTCAGAAAGACAGTAAGCAAGATTTGTATTGTCAAGATAAACTTTCTCCACTTTGCCGACAATCAGAAAACTTTCGGTTTTCTCACGCAGCTGGGCAATCATTCCCGATCTTTCTATGAAATGAAAATAATCTGAAATATTGTTTTTACTGACTTCAACAATTTTAGAAAGTGAAGTAAAATTGGGTTTAAACGGCACGCTGTCTGCAATTACAGACAGTAGCCGCAAAAGTTTATTACCAGTCGCAATATTCATATTCGCATACATCGGAATATCGGATTCCATCGTCTGTACAATAATATTATTTAATTTTTCATGAAATTTTTTATCGTTCCCAAACGGGTAATATCCGTTTTGCAGATATTTTTTGAAATATTTGAGCGGAAAACCTATTGTTTGCTTAAAATCCCTGTATTTGTGCTGCAAAATTTCGTCCAGCGACAGAACCGGAACCGAAATCCTGTGAAAAAACAGCAGATATTCTCTAAACGACAGCCCCTGCAAATAAGTAACCAGCGCCCTGCGGCTCAAATCGGCATACCCTTTCAAAATATCCAAAACCGAAGAGCCGGTAAAAACTATTTGCATGTCAGGATAGCTGTCGTACAGATTTTTCAGAGTGCGCGACCATTCGGGATATTTGTGAATTTCGTCGATGAACAGATATTTTCCACCGTATTTGTGAAACCTATCCGCCAATTCGTGCAAAGGGCGACCGGCGAAATATACATTGTCCATCGACACGTACAGAGTATCTTCAACGCTGTGATTTTCCTTGATATATTGCAGAATAAGCGTGGTTTTGCCTACGCCTCGCGGTCCTACAATACCGAACATTCTGTCAGTCCAGTCAATTTTTGGCATTAAATAACGCTTAAAGTCCAGCGAAGTCTCACTTAACAGCATTTCGAATCTGTCGTATAAACCTTTCATATCCAATAATTTTTCGGCAAAGATACGAAAAAAATCCCTGTCGCAGCGCTTTTTTTTTAGTAAAAAATCCCTATCGCAGCGCTGTATTTGTTATGTTGCTTATTTACAGTAATATACTGGCTATTTTTTTATTGTTTCGGAATAACGAATTAATTCAATTTTAAAACTGTTGCGCCCCACGAATATCCCACGCCAAAACCTGCAAGCAGAATATTTCCTTTCAAAACGTCCTGTTTTTGAGCCTCGTACAGCGCTATCGGAATAGTGGAAGATACCGTATTTCCTACATTTTCCATAAAAACAAAAAATCTCTCACTGTCGATTTTGAGCTGTTTTCTCAAAAAATTTATCATAAAACGGTTTGCCTGATGAAATACAAAAAGGTCTATTTCTTTCTGTTGCAAACTGTTTTTTGACAGAACATTTTCTACCAGTTCAGGTACGGCTTTTGCTGTGAAATTAAAAATTTCGCCGCCGTCCATATACAGATAATCGCTTGATTTTGGAAAATTATTTTCATCAAAAATTAAATCATTTTTCTTTTCTTTGCACCTGAAAGCGCCAGTTTTAACAATCAGGTTTTCGGCTCCACGACCGTCCGTTCCAAGCGAAAAATTTCCAATTTCAGCAAAACCATCAACCGAAATCAGCGTTGCTGCCGCCGCATCGCCAAAAATAGTGCGGTTGCCTTTGTCTTTCGGGTGCAAATGTTTCGAATAGGTTTCGGAAGTTATCAGCAGCACATTTTTTGCCATGTTCCCAGCTATCAGCCCTTTGGCGAGCGACAGCCCGTAGATGTAGCCCGAACAGCCCTGATTGAAATCCAGCGCTCCGCACGAAACCGGCAAACCCAGTCTGTTTTGCATAATGCAAGCCGAAGCCGGTAAAAAATAATCGGGACTTTGGGTACAGAAAAGCAGAAAATCAATCGAATTTCTGTCAATTTCATGTTTTGCAAAAAGTTTTTCAGCCGCTTTTACGCCCATGTCAGCCGCCGTTTCGTTTTCAGCCGCAATATGCCGTTTACTTACGCCGATTTTCGCAGCAATTTTTTCAACCGTCCATTCGGGAAATTCCTGTGCAAGCTGCTCGTTTGTCAGCTCATTTTCAGGCAGATAATATGATATGGCTTTGACGTATGCGTTCACAATTTTTAATTTAATAATCGATACAAATGATCGACCGATAAAATATGTGATTTATATTTTTTGAATTTTATCTATTTCTGTAACCACTTCCAGACAGGAATAATACTGATTTTATAATCAGTCTCTTCCAGTGTCCGTTCCGTATCCCATGTAATAAGTGTTAAATTACAGCATTTCAATTCTTTACTCGCTTCTGCAAAAGCAGAAATTTCGCGTTTCAATGTTTTTTCGTTTGAAACATCATACGAAACCTGTATCAATTCTGTAACCTGATGTTGCGTCCTGCAAACAAAATCAATCTCTTTATCGTTGCGCGTCCGGTAATAAAACAGCGTTTGCCCCGCAGAAAATCCCTGCCGTAAAAGTTCCACAAAAATCATATTTTCAAGCAATCGCCCTGAATTTTTTGAAAGTTCAAACGAGCGGGCAAATACGAAACCGTTGTCTATTGTGTAAATTTTTTGTGGCGATTTTTGCATCAATTTCAGTTTTGAATTGAAACGTGGCAGATAGAAAAACAGGTACGGTTCTGAAAGATAACGGCAGAATTTTTTTACCGTATGTACGCTGCCCAAATCCAGTTCCGCCGCCAAATCATTTAACGACAATGGATTACAAAAATTTGTCAACAGATAATTTGCCAGATTATACAGTTCGACCGTATTGCGGATTTTGTAACGTTTTGCAATATCTTTAAGCAATACGGAATCAAAAAGCGAACTCAAATAATTGCGCGTAATGCTGCGTTGCCCTATTGTTTCGGGGAAACCGCCGAACTGCAAATAATCGTTCAGCGACTGCATAAATGCCGCCTTTTCGTGCGGCGTATCCTGACCTGTGCTGTTTTTCTGATAATTAATATTTTCCAAAAAACTGAACGGAAATATGTTAATTTGCAAATAACGACCTGTTAATACAGTAGCCATTTCGTTCGACAAAAGATTGGCATTTGAGCCGGTAATAATCAAATTTATGCCTCTGCGGTAAAGTTTGCCAACCCAAATATCCCACGCAGGCAAATTTTGAATTTCGTCTAACAGAAGATATTGAAAATCAGGGTATATTTCCAGTAAATACTGCAACAAAAGATTTTCGTCAAAATACTTCAACAATAAATCGTCATCAAAATTAAGATATGCAAAATTTTGATGTTCAAGCATCTGAAGCGCAAACACCGATTTTCCCGCTCGTCTTGCACCTGTTATCAGTTTAATAAGTGATGATTGCAGAAATTCGCTGTTTTTTTCAATAGAAATCCGTTTCTGATAATTTTTTGCCAGAAGCGCTTCCTTTTCTTCTTTTTGCTGTAAGACCACTGTCCTTAACATATAACTCTGTCTTTAATGCACAAATTTCCTGTTTTTTGTGCAGTACACAATATTTAATGCACAAAAGTAATACTTTTTTTAGATATTACAAAAACAGATAATATGATATGTCTTTGACGTATGCGTTCACAATTTTTAATTTAATGTATAACCACCGTCGATAACAAGATTTGAGCCTGTTACCCAACTGCTTGCATCTGACAGTAAGTATATTGCGGCATAAGCCACTTCTTCCGGTCTGCCGTAACGTTTTAACGGATATTTTTTCATATCCTCTCGTAACTGCTCTTCGCTAATCACGCCCGATTCAAAAATATTTGTATCTATCATTCCCGGATTTACACAGTTTACCCTTATTCCCTTTACCGACAGTTCAATGGCTAAATTTTTGACAATGCCGTTTACTGCGCCTTTTGAGGCAGAATATATACTTCCGGCAGGGGAAGAACAGAGAACTCCCGATATGGAAGAAATAAAAACAACAGACGCCGGTTTTGCTATTTTTTTCTTTTTCAACAACTGTTGCGTCAACAGAACAGGCGCTTCAAAATTAACGGTCATTACGCTTTTAATATTTTCTTTTGAAAGAAACTGAAAAGGTTTGCTAACTGTAAATCCTGCGCATTGAACAATTCCGTCCAGTCTGTCAGGAACAAATTCAACAATTTTTTCAATACTGTCTTCATCTGACAAATCGGCAGAAATGATTTTATGATCATTTTGATTGTCCATTTGCAGAAATGTTTCATTCAGCCTTTTTTCATTTCGGGCTGTTATGATAACTTTTGCCCCCATTTTAGAACATTCAACGG
>JAIROW010000053.1 GCA_031257315.1 Prevotellaceae bacterium | reverse complement strand
CGCCTGCTTTTTTGAAAAGCTCGCCTGCTTTTTTGAAAAGCTCGCCTGCTTTTTTTGAAAGCTCGCCTGCTTTTTTGAAAAGCTCGCCTGCTTTTTTGAAAAGCTCGCCTGCTTTTTTGAAAAGCTCGCCTGCTTTTATCAACCGTCTTTACAGTTTTTGTGTACGGCGCTGGCGCGGCTTTGTAGAGGCGCTCAACAAGGACGTCTCTACGGTTATCCATTATCCATTATCCATTATCAATTATCAATTGTCAATTATCAATTAAAAAGAACGATATTAAAAAAAAGAATTTATATGAGAACAGAAAGATATTTAACTCTGATTATTGCGGCTCTGTTTGCATGTGTTAGTTATTCGTGCGAAGAAGGAGACCGCTATTCCGTAAGCGGCAATGACAAAACGCCGCCGGGTATTCCGACCATCGACAGTATTGTGCCTATCTACGGAGGCGGAAGGGTGTTTTTTACCCCTCCCAAAGACGAAGATTTGTTGAGCGTCAATGCGGAATATACCAATGCAAATGGTAAAACATTCTATTTTACAGCTTCGTATTTCTCCGATTCGTTAGACGTTATCGGATTTGGAGATACGCTGTTGCATAAAGTAAAAATCTATGCAATGGACAGGGCGGGAAACCATTCGGAAGAAAAACTGCATGAGATTCGTCCTCTTGAACCTACGATTTCGAGAGTAAAGAAAAGCCTGAAAGTGATGCCCGGATTTTCGTCTCTGCTGGTTGACTGGGAAAACGAACTCGAACGAAGCGTCAACGTCTATGTTTACTTTAAATATACGCAGCAGGGCGTCGTGAGAGACCTCGTATCGGTGTTTTCGTCGAACAAACTGACGGAAAGACGCTATATCAACAATCTGATCCCCGACGGCACAATTGACGTAAAGTTGCAGATAGAAGACACCTACGGCAATTCCACAGGAATAATAGAAACCGGCGAGCCGCTTACATTGAAGGAAGACATGAAACTGCCGAAAAAAGACTGGCGCTTCCCCAATGCAAACGACAGCATTGCGGGAGTTCCGATGATGTTCGGCGATAATTTGGAAGGACGTGTTGCCAAAATATGCGACGACATAATCGACCGAGGCGACAATCTCAATTTCCTCCATACCGGAGGCAGGGGACGCACCGGACTGTCGGGCATTGCAAATCAGAACATGCCGTGGAACCTGATTATCGATCTCGGCGGTTATTACAGGCTCAGCCGTATCATAACCGTTCAGCGACATTCGGGAGGTCTGGAAAACATATCGAGAGGTCAGTATTACAAATACGAAAACGTCGGTTATTATGCGCTCCATATTCTGAACGAGCAGACCAACCAGTGGGATTCGATAACCGCGCACAAAATTCCAGTACCGGTAAATATCAGCGAACTCGAATACGTCAAGCTCGGCGAAGCCGGAGACATGGCGTATTTCTATCCCGACAATCCGCAGTACACGCCACCCACTCGCTGGGTACGCTACGAAGCGCTTAACTGTTTCGACGACAATTATTCTTCGACAAGCGCAAACTGTCTGTCCGAAGTTACACTGTACGGAATAAAGGCGAATTGACAATTGATAATTGACAATTGTCAGAATTAAAAATGTATGTGTAAATTTTGAGAATTATGTAATTCTGTAAATTAAAAATGTATATATGTAAATTTTGAGCATTATGTAATTCTGTAAATTAAATGTATAAAAAGAGATATGAAACATATTAAGAATTTATTAAAAGCGGCATTTGTAGCCGTTCTTGCATGGTTTTCATCGTGTACGGGCATGTACGACAACATTGATAAATACTCCAGCGAAGTAGTTTACCCGGGCAAATACGATACCATATCCGGCAAAGTCGGGTTCGAGAGAATAGAACTTGACCTGATGCAGGCAGGACGTATTTCACAGGAACAGATCAAACTGGGCAAAGCTGTCAGTACCGTTGTCGAGTATGACGACGAAGAGCATAAATACCCGCTTTGTTCGTGGGTAAACATTACCGACCTGAAACAGTCGAAACTCTACCGTTTCAAAGTCTATACGGTTGACGAGAAAGGCAACAAGTCAGTGCCGCAGGAAATTGCGCTAATCGCATACACCTCCATTGACAGGGATTTGATAGACATCTCGTCGCCGAAAATATCATCTTCTCCCTCGTCGGCTGTTATCGACTGGCCTAACGGTCTCAATTCCGTAATAATGGACTATATCAGTCTCGAATACGAATATACCAGCAGGGACGGCGAAACAGTGCAGGGTTCGCTGTCGAAGGGCGTCGCTCCGCGCATCTTTGTCAACAACCTTGAGCCGGGTTCAACCGACACAATAAAGGTAAAAATGCGGGTAGTTCCAATTGTGTCCGATGCAATAAGACTGATAGACACCATAGAAATGGTCAGAAATATAGTATTGAACATGCCCGTTGCCACAACTCCGTTTGCGCCGTCCGAAGAAGCGGTACTGCGGGCTAACGGCATAAGCACGTTCACGGCTGCTTCGGTAGCAGACGTCGAAAAACTTGTATTTCCACTTCATATAAGTTCGTTGCAGGACGTTTTCTACTTCCCCGCTCTTAAAGAATTAGACCTTACCGGAGAAGGACTTGACAATGTTGTTCCAACGTTCAGGCTTAGCGGCAACGGCGGAGACTATACCCCCGGCGGAGGCGCATGGCTGCCCTGCATGAAAAGGTCGGAAAATCAGGGAACAATAACAATTACCGGAATACAGTCGCTGATAGACCTGCTCGAAAACGGTACGCTGGAAAAAGTTCGCTACATACCCAATTCGATGGGACTTGACGCCATTCTTGCCCCATACGTTGCAAGCGGCGTAGTTGAGCTTGTCGGCGACAGCGACCCGCTGTTCCCCGCCGAAATCAGACTTCCGTACCGTTTCTGGATGGAAGGACGTCCGCAGACAACCGCGTTCAAGCTGATATGGAGATACCCGCTTCCTGTCAGCGAAGTAATGTTCCCGTCAAGTCTCGAAAACCCGAACGAAGTCTATTTCGTTACCCCCGAAGCAAGAAACGGAACATTCGCGTTTATGCTTCCGAAAGAATATATCTGGGATTTGGAGAGATACCCGTACTTTAAGTTCAAAGTTCTTGCAAGCAGCGAAGCGAGTACATTCGACGGAGCTTACGACCAGTACCTGAGAATGTGGATGCGCATCAAAACCCGACTGTGGGGAGTTGACAGCAACAACGACCTGTACGGAGACGACAAGGAAAAGAACTACGACAGAGAATCGTTCAAAATTCCGCAGGCTAATATCCAGACCCGCTGGACAGAGTTTACCGTTGACCTGTCGTCAGCCGTAAACGACACCAAAAACGATACAGGACATCATATCCGCGTAATAGTATTAAACATTGGAGGAGAACCCGGCGGTATGGACGATAACAATGTCTTAAACCAGCACATGGAATTTCAGTTTGCCGACTTTAAACTGTGTAAAAACCGGTAAAAACTTTCATATAAAGAATAATTTTTCTCTTTATATTTTATTATTTTTTAATTTTATAGAAAAGAGGCTGTCTGAAAAGCAGCCTCTTTTCTAATTAATGCGAATCAGGAGTTAAAAACGTTATTTTAGCCCGAATGGTCAGGTAGTTCAGAACAGCGGCTTGAAAAGCCGAACCTTCATAACCGCAGGCGAGCGCAGCGTTGCCTGCGGACAACGAAACGTACAAGCCCCCTTTGCCTATTCGGGCAAGTTCCGCGCTTTCGCAATGCCCAGTCAACGCTATCGCTCGCCTGCGGTTATGAAAATTTTATCCTTTCAGGACATTTTTACCCCCTGATTCGCATAATTTATACTTTCTTTGGAACAACATTTTGAACACTCGGCATGACGGCAAATTCAGTCAATTTTAGACGCTGCCAGAAATATTTATTTAAATCAATACTGCTGATTAACGGTTTTAGAAAATAAATTCGTACCTTTGCGCTCTATAATTTTGATGGAATCGATGGATAAAATTCATAAAATATCATTAAAACAGTTAATTAGACAATTATTGTTTCTGTGCATACCTGCGGTTTTTATGGTTTATGTTATTGTTTTGATAACTTCGGAATATTTTCCAATGCTGACGCACAGGCAGCATCTGTATCAAACTTTATATTTTGCTGCGGGGGTGATAACCTCCTGTATTTTTCACTCATTCAGATTCAGATTTTTGCCGTTTTTCCTGATTTTATTGCTGATTTTGGGCGCAATAACTGTTTATCTTGATAATATTGCGCTGGGAGAATTTGATTTCTTCTTTTTGTCGGTAAAATTTCTGATGTTCAGATGTTTATTTCTGTTAGGATGGATTTGCGGCTGGGGTTTCTCGCGTTCAAAATATTTTCCGGCGGTTCTTTCCGTAATTATTATGGCTTTGGGTATTGCAGTAACAGCCCTGTCGGGGAAAATAACTGTGGCGGAGCTTGTTAAAAGTTTTGTTCCCGCGCCGGTTTTTGCATTTTACATTATCTTCATGAACGAACTGCTTCGCAATACCGACGAAGAACAATTTCGTTCGTGGCTGCGTCCGTTTAAAGGATTGCTGATTTACGCTGCTGCAATGGCTCTGCTGTTATACCTGTCGTTTAATATACTGAAAAAAGAAATCGCCATGCTGGAAACAAAATGGGATAACGAAAAACAGACAGAAAAAGGCGACAATCTCTACAATATACTGCCCGACAGCACACTGGCAATGAAACAAAATATGAAAGTAACCGACAATCTGAGTCGCGACGGCGAAATGGATAACGAAGTACTTTTTGTAGCATATATAAACAATTTTTTCCCGTACAGCGACATACCAAATCCGCTGTATCTGGCATCGGAATATCTTACTTTGTTCGACGACGAAACGGAAACATTTGAAAAAGATACTGCCGCACCTGACAACGACAAATTTCACCCTGACCCGTCTCAAATACCTCTGTATTTTGCTTTGTCAGATTCAGCCATTTTACAGAACGAACAATCTTTGCGTTACAGAAAAATTATTGAAACCGAAATCTACAAAATAAAACTTTCCGACAAGGAATTTACCGCTCCCTCAACCGCTTTTTTCTGTCAGCCTGTGGCTGTAAGAAAAGATCTGATGGAAAAATATACTTCGGCATACAGAGCAAAAAGTAATGTAAGCGAACTCAACAGCGCATATTTTGTTTATAATAACATGCGAAGAGATATGGTAGTGAGCGCATTTCAGGAACAGCGATTCGAACTGTTGCGTGAAATAAAAAATTACAATTCGACAGACAGCGCGTTTCTAAAATATTTTACTGCTTTTCCAGCAAACGAAATATTTGACACAATTAAAGTCATAGCTCAGGAAATTGCAGCAAAAGCAGAAGCCGTTACCCCGATAGATAAAGTTATAGCAATAAGAGATTATTTTATGCAAACCGACGAGTTCGGCGAACATTTATACAAATATTCCAATGTTGGAACAACCGTTCCGTCCGGTTCAAAAATTCTCAATTTTATTTTAAACGAGCATATTGGCAATTGCACCTACTACGCCGGCAGTACATTTTTACTGCTGAGAGCCTGCGGAATACCGGCGCGTATAGTAACCGGTTTCGCCGTTATCGACCGCAGCAGCAACAACAAAGGCTGGTACTGGGTTTACGGCAAACAGTCGCACGCATGGGTTCAGGTATTTTTCCCCGAATACGGCTGGCTTGATTTTGATACAACTTTTAGCGATTCCGAACAGGCGGAAGCGCCATCGACGGACGGAACTCCGCCACTTGACCCTCAAACTGCATGGTTTGCCGGTTCCGGAAAAGTTCTAACAGTTGATACAGTAAGAAAATCAGCACAATTTCTGGTTGAAAAATTTATATGCTTTGACAAAGAATACAAACCCGAAAAACCTTTCAACCTGAAACTGGATCTGTCTCTCGCAGAAATACTCCGAGATTCGTTGAAAATAAAAATTCGGGATATAATTGAAAAAGAAAACGGTCTTGCTCTGTCGTTTACATTTACGGACGAAGTTGTTCAAAATAGACTTACAACAGGCTCGCTCGAAACTATCATAAAAAACATTCCAAACCCGTTTCCGACCGACCAGTTGAGACTGACTTCGGATAAAAAAGAAGAACAGACTGCAACAAAAAAAGAACATACGAAAACCGGCGCTAAAAAATACAGCAGTTTGTTGACAATAATTCTGATACTCATATTGTTAGCTATTCTGTTGACGCTTGCCGTACTTTCGCTTCCGTATTTTATTTTTACAGTGTATTCGCGACGGGCAAAACGCATCGAAATACCTGAAAATGAAGCATATTATCCATATCGGGCGGCAATGTTCATGCTCTGCCAGCTTGGATATATCAGAAAAAAACTGACCCCGCTGCAATATGCCGGACAGGTGATTGACAGCGAATTTGGCACTGCCTTTGAAGCATTTACGGCAACTTATCTGAAAGTTAAATATGCGCGTCAGGAATTGACAAATGAAGACCGTCAGCGAATTTTAACTTTCTACGTACCTTTCAAACAGGCAGTCATGTCTAAAATAAAACTAAAAAAACGCATTTGCAGTTTTATAAACATATATAATACTTTGGAATTTTTTACAAAATCAAAGGAATAGTTTAATTTTAACATTATTACACATATACAAATGAAAAATAGAAAAATAGGCGTATTAACTTCGGGCGGAGATGCTCCGGGAATGAATGCAGCCATCAGAGCCGTAACCAGAGCCGGAATTAACAATGGATTTGAAGTTTACGGCATCCGTCAGGGATACAGGGGATTAATGGACGGCGACATCTATCAGTTAAATTCATGGGACGTGAGCGGAATTATTCAGGCAGGCGGAACATTTTTGCAGACAGCACGTAGCGAAGAATTTCGCACGGTCGAAGGACGGCAGCGTGCATACGAACAGTTAAAAAAATTCGGAATTGATTCTCTGGTAGTTATCGGAGGCGATGGTTCGTTTACGGGCGCAAATCTGCTCTCAATGGAAACGGATATTAACGTAATCGGAATACCGGGAACAATTGACAACGATTTGTACGGCACAGATTACACAATTGGCTATGATACGGCGCTAAACACTGTTATTCAGGCAATAGACAAAATAAGAGATACCGCCAATTCTCACAACCGCGTATTTTTTGTCGAAGTAATGGGACGCGACGCTGGATTTATCGCCCTTCACAGTTGCGTTGCCTGCGGCGCCGAAGTCGCTATTATTCCCGAAGAACAGAATCAGCTGGAAAAAGCGCGTCAATATCTTTCAGTGCGCGGAAACAAAAGAAAGTCCACAATTATTCTGGTTGCCGAAGGCGCCAAGGAAGGAGACGTCCGTTCAATTTCGGAGCAAATTCAATCCGATTTCCCAAATCTTGACATCAGACTTTCTATTCTTGGACACATGCAGAGAGGCGGTACGCCAAGCGCAAAAGACAGAATAGTAGCAAGTTTCATGGGAATTGCCGCAGTGCAGGCTTTGATGGACAATCAGAAAAGCCTGATGATAGGCTGGAAAAACGAACAACCTGTGCATGTGCCTCTAAGTAAGGTTATCAAGACGCATAAAGGCGTCTCGCACGAAGAAGTCGCCTGCGCAGAATCAATAGGAACGTTTATTCCTGTAATTGATAATTGACAGTTATTGTTTAAAAATTAAAAATTAATGACAGTAACCATTGTTGGAACAGGACTGATTGGCGGTTCAATGGCGCTTTCGTTGAAAAAAAACAAATTTGGAACCCGATTTATTGGCGTGGACAACAACGAACTGCATTGTCGCGAAGCAGTGCGGCTCGGTATTGTTGACGACATAATGTCGCTCGAAAATGCTGTTGGCAAATCGGATATGGTGATTTTAAGCACTCCGGTAAACGCGGCTGAAAATATTCTTGTCCGTATTCTGGATATTATTGAAAATGACAGACTTGTGGTAGTCGATATGGGATCTACAAAAAAAGCGGTATGCGTAGCATGTAAAAATCATGTACGGCGCTCACAGTACGTCGCTTCTCACCCGATTGCCGGTACGGAATTTTCGGGACCGCAGGCTGCTTTTGACAGTCTTTTCAACGGAAAAAAAACCATAATCTGCGACAGCGAATTAAGTTCCGAATTTGCACTGAACACCGTAACAGACATGTATAAAACTATTGGCATGGAAATTTCGTACATGTCGTCCGAAATTCACGACCGGCATATCGCATTTGTCTCCCACATTTCGCACATCAGCTCTTTTGCTCTGGGTTCTACGGTTTTGAATATCGAAAAAGATGAAAAAAGTATTTTTACAATGGCAGGCAGCGGGTTCGGCTCAACAGTGCGACTTGCAAAAAGTTCGCCCGAAACATGGGCGCCAATTTTTATACAAAATGTTGACAGTATTTTGTTTGCGCTCAACAAATACATCGAACAGCTCCAAGAATTTAAAACAGGTCTTGAAAACAGAGATTTCGACCGGCTGAAACAGCTGATGCGCGAAGCAAACGAAATAAAAAGAATTATAAAATAATGGAATGTGAAATATG
>JAIROW010000036.1 GCA_031257315.1 Prevotellaceae bacterium | reverse complement strand
TAACTGACATTTGCGTGTGATAAGCCTGCCGATTAAAACAATGAGTTTGTTGACAACAAATGCCGCAAGTATTATTGACAACGATATAAGCCAGTTTTTCAGCGAGTTGTCTAAAAAAGTTTTTTCAAACATAATCTATTGAGTTTAATAATTTTAATTTATTTATATAATTTCAAAAAAATAGTTATACAAATTGTATTGTATCGTATTTGAATAATTGTGTATAATAATTTAAAATAAAAATAATTTTTCATTTAAAATTTATAACAATGTCTGTTCAAAACATGCCGCAAAATTACAAAAGTTTTCAATATAAAAAACAAAAATATCGGGGCTGTAATTCTACGTATTTATAAAATTAGCAAAATTATGTTTCGGAAAAAATCTGAAAATTACCTGTCTGTTGTATTTGCAGCGTTTCAGGTTTGTTTTTGGCGTCAATAATTTGAAGATAATAAATTTTACAAAAAAAATTGCAATAAGGCGTTTAACCTGCTATATTTTATGGATATTCAGAAATTTATTCGCTGCGTTTTTTTAGATAATTCATTAAGATATTTGAAATCCACTGCGGCGCAAGCGAGGCGTCGTGTATAATGTTTGCGTCTGTTTCGTGCGAAAGCGCCTCGTAGATTTTTGTCAATTCTTCGGCGGTTGTATTGCTTTTGCCGATTTTTTTGAGTGCAAAAATTACCAGAGCGCAAACTTTACTTTCATACGACAGTTTTTCCGGTGCGGTTTTCTTGAAAACAACCAGAACTTTGCCGATTTTAAGCGTCCGTGCCGAGCCGTCGTGAAGGAATACAAAATGCAAAGACATTTTGTCAGAAAGTCCCAAAGCATTGAGCGCATACATGCCGGTTGGTACGATTTTTGTATTGTCGTGTTTGGCGATTTGCTCGATTATACCGTTGATTGGGGGATAAAAAATGCGGTCGTTTGCGTTGCGATTGGGATACAGATATATGCAAGGCGACAAACGAACAATAAACCCTTCTTTGCAGAGCCGGAACAGCGTAACGCGAACAGCTCCCGCACTGCCAAACTTTTTTAATTCGTCTGCAAAAATTATTTCGCCTTTCTTCCGCTTTGCAATTTCTTTTCTTATCTGATTACGAACTGATTGCATATTGTTTTATTTTTAATTTTGTAACTCATACATCATAGAATGTGTTACAGATTAAACGCTGCAAAGTTAGTATAAAATTTTCAGATTACACACAAACGCATAAAATGTATTCAAAATTTGCGAAGAAAGTTGCCGGATATTTTTGGCGGATTTAATGTTTTACATGAATTGTAATGGTTTTCGGGCAGCGTCTAACAAATTGGCAAATCAATACCCGTTACCGTACAGTCCGTACAGTCCATTTTTCCTTATATATTCATAAACGCCTGACGGAAGGTATTTCTTCACGGCAGATTCGTCTGAAATGTTTTTACGTATAAATGTCGAAGAAACGTCAATTGTTGGCGCGTCGATTTTGATGGCATTATATACTAAATACAGATTTTCGTTTTCAAAACCTTTTCGCGGATATACAAGCAGTTGATAGTTGTCGGCTATTGTGCGGAAATCTTTCCATTTTGAAAAATTTGCCAGATTGTCGGAGCCTATTAGCAGCGACCATTTTTTGTCGGGATACATTTTTGACAGCGCCGCGAGCGTGTTGACCGTATAGGACGGCTGTGGCAAAGCGTTTTCGACGTCGCTGACCGTTACCGGCAAATTCAGTTCCGCACAGGCTGTTTTCACCATGTTTAGCCGGTGCTGGAAGTCGGCGAGTTCTACGGGCGATTTGAAAGGATTGTGTGGACTTACAACAAACCACAGTTCGTCAATCTTAACATGCGCGGCAATACTTCCGGCTATGCTCAAATGCCCAAGATGTATGGGGTTGAAGGAACCGGAAAATATTACAACATTCGACTTATCCGTTTTTGACGACCGGTTTTCCGTATCTGTTTCTGTTTTTTTTGTCAAACTTGCTTTTTTCAAAAATGATGGTATTGAACAGTTTTTCGCCTAAATATTTTCCGCCTTCAAAGTTTAAATGCGTATAATCTTTGTTGGCTTTCGGGGGAATTGAGGCGACAAGTTCGACCATGCTGCCGACGCCGCCCATTGCCTCGAACAGATTCCAGAATACGATGCCGGTTTCGGCGCAGATTTCGCGCTGCGTTTCAACCATCGCCTCTACACACGGCATGGTTACGTATTCGCCTGACTTTCTCATGCTTCTGTCGCCGACGCTTAAAAGCAATATACTGCTTTTCGGAAAACATTTTTTCAGATGCTCGACAGTTTCCTTCATGCCTTTTTTGTATGTTGAATAATTTTTGTTGTTGGCGCTCATCACATTCAGTCCGTACTGCAATATGATAAGGTTATAATTGTTCAGAACAGAATCGGTCTGTTTAACAATATTTTCGGGCAGATATTTCAGTGTTGTTCCCGGCGCTCCGCGCAGCGAAAAATTATCGACTGCCACGCCTGTCTCGCTTTGCATTGATACTCCGTAGATATGAATGTTGTTGCCGGAGGCAAAATCAAGTCTGATGTTTCCGATAGAATCGGCGGCAATATCGTAACTGGTAACTGTCGGCGAGCAGTCGAGGTTTACGCTTACCGGTTCTTTCGAGTTGTTGATGCGGTATGAAACCGTAGCGTTTCCGCTGGGAAGTCGATAAATGAGACTGACTTTGGAAACATAGTCAAGATTTGGTCTTTTGACGCCCGAATACTTTACCCATGCGTTTCCCGACGGCGTGCAGTAATTTCCCGAAACTCCCATTTTTGTATTGTCGTTGCCGTCGATAATGCTGAAATTGTTCCAGCCGCCGAAACTGTGTTCCACCGTTTTTCTGAACGATGCGACATGCGAAACCGGAAGCACCATTCCCACGCCTCGACCGCCATATTTTTCCTGTAAAAACGCCCGCAAATCGCCGCTGAAAATATCGCCTTCGATATACGAATCTCCAAAAAATGCAATTCTGACATTCTGTTTGTCAGCATAATCAAGAGCCTGTAAAAATGCGCTCAGTCCGTCTCCGTCCTGCGAATAGTCTTCAAAACACACGGTTCCCTGCGGACATGGAATTTTTTTTTCCTTTTCCACAGGAAGCGCAGGCAACAGAACCGCTTCCAAATAAGTTTCATTTTCTGCCGTATCCTTGCGAATATCAGACAGAATATCCATCTGCCGAATTCCCAAATCGGCGATTGTCTGTTCGGGAATAAAAGAAACAGCCAGCAAGACCGCAATAACCAAACCTGTTATAAACAGGGGATATACAATATAATTTCTGTCCATCTGCATCTATCAAAAATCGGGCGCAAAAGTAATAAATCAATTGGAAATTACGAAGCCCGACGCAGAAAAAAAGATTGACAGTATCGCATGGTTTTCAGAATTAGCAGCATAAAGACTTACAGTTTACGGTAAGGAATGATAAAACGGTAAAGACAGCAGTAACCAATGCGCGGTTAGGGGCGATTGTAGAGACGCCCAATTTGGACGTCCCTACAATTGGTTGTGGACGTGTCGTTGCGTCTTTAAATTGATTTTCACTTCCAGACTAATCGTTTGTTTTGTGAATGGAACTGCCAAAATGGTATAGGCTATCCATTGTATTCATATACAGCCTATTGTTTGCCGAATACTATTCAATACTCATGCACTTGGCGCAGGTTGAAGAGTCGTAGATACATATATTTGAAATTTTTGCGCGAATAAAGTATTTAAGCCAATATTGAAAAAAAGTTGTACCTTTGCGAAAATTTGAATTAAAAACATATATGGTATAGAAATATAAAATATTAT
>JAIROW010000244.1 GCA_031257315.1 Prevotellaceae bacterium | reverse complement strand
AGCGTTATCGTCTCACTGTTTCTTCCGCCGGTCAACGACCGGCGGTTATGAAAATTATGGCTTTCAGCCAGATATATGCTTTCAAATAGCATATTTAATTTTACATTAACTCTATTATTCAGAACATTAAAATATTTATTCCGACGCTGGCGCGGCTTTCTAAGCCGCGCCAGCGTCGGAACTCTTTCAAAACCTTGTTTAAATCAGCATAAACTTTGTTGAAAAATACATGTTTTTCCGTATTTCAAAACTATGAATTATCAGGTTCAAAAAAGCAGTTTTTTTTAAGTTCTCTTAAAATTACTACCTTTGCACCCGTTAATTTCGTAAAAATTTTTTAGAAATGATTATAGACGAGTTTTTAAAATACAAAGTAAAGGACATAGAATTAGCAGATTGGGGACGTAAAGAAATCGAAATAGCCGAAAAAGAAATGCCCGGATTAATGAGTATCCGGAAAAAATATTCGACGGACAAACCGCTGAAAGGCGCACGGATAACCGGTTCGCTGCACATGACAATTCAAACCGCCGTTCTGATAGAAACGCTGAAAGAGCTTGGCGCAGACGTGCGCTGGGCAAGCTGCAATATTTTTTCGACGCAGGATCATGCCGCCGCCGCTATTGCCAAAGCCGGAATACCGGTCTTTGCATGGAAGGGCGAAACTCTCGAAGAATACTGGTGGTGTACGGCGATGGCTCTGTCGTTTCCCGACGGAAAAGGTCCAAATCTGATTGTTGATGATGGAGGCGATGCTACTCTGTTGATTCATAAAGGTTACAGGGCTGAACTCGACGCTTCGTCAATTGCGTGGACTTCGGACGTAAAAGAGGAGCAGGTGATTTTAAATCTGATAAAAGATATTCTTGCGGAAGACAGCGGAAAATGGGGGCGCACGGTTGCCGAATGGAAAGGCGTTTCGGAAGAAACTACAACCGGCGTTCACCGTCTGTATCAGATGAAAGAGCTTGGAGAACTGCTGGTTCCGGCAATAAATGTAAACGATTCTGTTACAAAAAGCAAATTCGACAATCTGTACGGCTGTCGCGAATCTCTGGCTGACGGCATAAAAAGAGCTACCGACGTAATGATTGCCGGAAAAGTGGTGGTCGTTTGCGGATATGGCGATGTCGGCAAAGGCTGCGCCCGTTCGATGGCGTCATACGGCGCTCGCGTTATCGTTACCGAAATCGACCCGATATGCGCTCTTCAAGCTGCAATGGAAGGATTTGAAGTTAAGACGCTTGAAGATGTTTTGCACGAAGGAAATATCTACGTTACCACAACCGGAAACAGGGACGTTATTACGCTCGAACATATTCAAAATATGAGAGACCAGTCAATTGTCTGCAACATCGGTCATTTCGACAACGAAATTCAGGTAAGCAGACTTGAACAGGCAGCAAAACGTGAAAATATTAAACCGCAAGTCGATAAATATACTTTCGACGACGGTCATTCAATATTTTTGCTTGCCGAAGGCAGACTGGTAAATCTGGGCTGCGCAACCGGACATCCTTCGTTTGTAATGAGTAACTCGTTCAGCAATCAGACTCTTGCCCAAATAGAACTGTGGCAAAACAAACTGAATGTCGATGTTTATCGTCTGCCCAAAAAACTGGACGAAGAAGTGGCGCGTCTGCATCTTGAACAGATAGGAGTAAAACTTACCCGACTGACAAAAGAACAAGCCAGCTATATCGGCGTAAGTCAGGACGGACCATACAAACCGGAACATTACAGATATTAATAAAAGTTTTCATAATATATGTTTTAAATTTTCAAGGTTATGCGTCAACGGTAAAATGTTTGTTTATACAGACTTTTGTCGCTGGCGCAAACTGCGAAAAAATACATTATTTTAAAATCAATAATCCCCAAAATATAAACATTCAGCGATTTTTCCGATGCTTAACAGAAACAGATTTATCAAAATCAATCAGGCAGACAATGTTGTTGTCGCAATCGAAGCAATGCAGTCGGGCGAAACCATTATGATTGAAAACAAAGAAGTGATATTAAAAACCGATATTCCCGCCGGACACAAAATTGCAGTACGTGATTTTGCAAAAGGCGAAAACATTGTTAAATACGGTTTCCCGACAGGACGCGCGTCTGAGAATATTCTGTGCGGAAGTCTTGTAAACGAGAAAAATGTAAAAACAAATCTCGAAGGTATTCTTGATTATGAATACACTCCCGAACCCGTCGCGCCAGACGCAAAACCGAACGCCAGCCGGCAACTGACTTTCAGAGGCTATCGCCGCGCAGACGGCAGCGTCGGTATCCGTAACGAAATATGGATTATACCCACTGTCGGCTGCGTTAACGGAATTGTAAACAGATTAGCCGCAGATTTTTCAAAAGAAGCCGCAGAAACAGACGCCGTTGTTGCATACCCGCACAACTACGGCTGTTCGCAGCTTGGTGACGACCATGAAAATACGCGAAAAATACTGCGTAACATGGCGCTGCATCCAAACGCGGGAGCGGCGCTGATAGTAGGACTGGGCTGCGAAAACAATCAGCCAGCCGCTTTTCGCGAAATGCTGGGCAAATACGACGAATCGCGCATCAAATTCCTTGTTGCTCAGGAGGTTGAAGACGAATACGTCGAAGGAATGAAACTGCTTCGCGAACTGTATTCCGTTGCATCGAAAGACCGGCGCTCGGACATTCCGTTTTCAGAACTGAAAGTCGGACTGAAATGCGGCGGTTCCGACGGATTTTCGGGAATCACGGCAAATCCTTTGTTAGGCGTATTTTCGGATTTCCTTGCAGCTCAGGGCGGTACAGCTGTCCTTACCGAAGTCCCCGAAATGTTTGGAGCAGAAACAATCCTTATGAACCGCTGCATAACAAAAGAGGTATTCGACAAAACCGTTCGACTGATAAATGATTTTAAACAGTATTTCGCGTCAAACAATCAGCCAGTTTACGAAAATCCTTCACCCGGAAACAAAGCGGGTGGAATATCGACGCTCGAAGAAAAATCGCTCGGATGCACTCAAAAATCGGGAACATCGACGGTAAACGACGTGCTGGAATACGGAGAAATACTGAAAACAAAAGGTCTGAACCTGATGAGCGCCCCTGGCAACGACCTTGTCGCAAGTACGGCTCTTGCCGCCGCCGGATGCCATATTGTGCTTTTTACCACAGGACGCGGAACACCGTTCGGAACATTTGTCCCAACAATGAAAATTTCCACTAACAGCCTGCTGTTCAACCGTAAACCGGACTGGATTGACTTCAATGCGGGAACGCTGCTCGAAGGCGAAGACATGCAAACGCTTGCCAAACGCTTTACGCAATACGTTATAGAAGTTGCAAGCGGGAAAAAAACAAACAACGAGAAAAAAAATTACAGAGAAATTGCAATTTTTAAAACAGGTGTAACATTATAACTCGATTATAAAAATACTGGTTTAAGTCAATTTTTTGTACAAAAAAAATTACATAATCTCTAATTATCTGTAATACAATATATAAGATGATGATTGTTTCTAAAAATATATGCAAATCATACGGCGCTCTGAAAGTGTTGAAAGGCATTGATTTGACAATAGAAAAAAGCGAAGTGATTTCAATTGTAGGACCAAGCGGCGCAGGGAAAAGCACTTTTCTGCAAATTCTTGGAACGTTAAGCCGTCCCGACAGCGGAGAAGTATTGATTGACGGCGTTTCGGTATTCGACCTTAATTCCGACAGATTAGCCGGATTTCGCAACAGGCACATCGGATTTGTATTTCAGTTTCACAACCTGTTACCCGAATTTACGGCGCTGGAAAACGTCTGTATTCCGGGTTTCATTGCAAAAGGCGACAAACGCACGACAACAAAACGCGCCAAAGAACTGCTCGATTTTCTCGGTCTGTCAAACCGGCTGACGCACAAGCCCGACGAGCTTTCGGGAGGCGAACAGCAGCGGGTTGCCGTTGCCAGAGCGCTCGTCAACAGTCCCGAAATAATTTTAGCCGACGAACCGTCCGGCAACCTTGATTCGTTAAACAGAACTGAACTCCACAAACTGTTTTTTAAATTAAGAGACGAATTTAAACAGACAATCGTCATTGTAACTCACGACGAAAATCTGGCAAACATGTCTGACAAAAAACTGACAATGATCGACGGAACAATCTGCTCTTGCTGACATAAGAGTTTAAATGAAATTGCAACTAAAAAGCCGCGTTTTGCAGGACGTTTTCTGTTGAGAATTTATGAACATTGAGGTTTTGCAAACCGTTGCAAACTGTTTTGACAGGCAAAATTCAGCAGTTTCAAAAAAAATATCGCATCGAAGCAAAATTATGTAAATCAATAAAAAACGTATAAATAATGAGCGCCGGAAATAAAAAAATAATGCCGTTTGGGAAAAATATTTGCATAATATTATTTTTTGATTTACCTTTGCACGCTGATTTTTTGAATATTGGATATAAATAAATATATGCGGAAATGAAAAGAACATATCAACCATCGAATAGAAAAAGGAGAAATAAACACGGTTTTCGTGAAAGAATGTCAACTCATAACGGAAGGCGCGTGTTGGCTGCCCGCAGAGCAAGAGGCAGAAAAAAATTAACCGTTTCGGACGAAGCGTATTATTGACGGATTTTTCAATAAAATTGACTCTGAAATAAAATAATTTGACAGCAGACTGTCGCGTTGTATCGGCAGTTTGTTGTTTTGGTGTGAATAACTGTGAAAGGGCTGGTCTTGAATAAAATAAAGTATAAAGACGCTCTGGATATTGTATATTTATATACGGACGTTAAAGGCAGAAAAACCTGTCTGCTTAACCGCAAAAACAAATCGGGAAGAATTTATCCGCTTTCAATAATCGAATTTGAAACAAACGGAAAACAAAAGGCTGAAATCCAGTACATAAAGGAATATGTGTTTTCGCCCGTACTTCCAGAAATTTCGTCGGACATCAAGAAAAGCGCCGTTGCAATGTTTATTGGCGAATTTTTATACAAAATACTTAAAGAAGAAGAATTAAATTATCCCCTATTTGACTTTGTCTGCAATTCAATTATGATGCTTGACCTTATGAATGAAGGCGTAGCAAATTTTCATCTGTACTTTATGGTGCAGCTGTCGAAATATCTCGGTTTTTCGATTTTGCCCAATATCGACAAATGCAGCTATTTTGACATAAAGCTGTGCAGATTCGCATTTATAAAACCGTTGCATCCGCAGTTTTTTAATCCGGAAAATACCGAAATACTTACAAATCTGCTCGAAATACCGGCAGACAGACTTAAAGACTTGAAACTGTCGGGAATACAGAGAATAGAGTTCGCAAACAAAATGCTTGACTTTTACTCGTTCCGTTTCGACCATAATCTGATAATGAAATCTATCGGCGTCATACATGAAATATTTACATAAAATCAGCCGTCGAAATGCGGTTTACCGGTATTTTGGAGCCGACAGCATGTATTTGCTGGTTTCTCCATTTATATTCAGATGTTTCAGCATGTCGGAGGCACGGTATATGTCTGTCAGCGAGCCGTCGTTGTTTTTTATCAATATTGATTGACTGTCGGTTGAATATCCTGTATTGCTTATGACTTTTGAGATTACAAAATAATCTGTATCTTCAAAACTAATCTTCAAGTTCTTTTGAACCGATTTTCTTTTCTCCTCGATAATTTCTTCGGAAAAAGGCGTTGATTTTATTTCTGTTCGGGGTAAAATTCTGTGGACAAGCATTTTGCACAAAACGGACAGTATTTTGTCGGGGTGCGAAATCCAGACGTTTGTTGCACATTCGATGTCTCCGTCCGAAAGACATGCAAAATTTTCTATGGCTTCTCTGCCTGAGACAAGAGTTGAAATGTTGACGGAGTTGTTTAGAAAAAAGGCAAGAGAGGGTGGCGCAAACAGTTTTTCGCCATTGCGGGTAAGATATTTCGCCCGTCTGAAAATCTGCATCAAAACGTTTTCGGCAGACAGAACGGTTTTGTGAAGATATACCTGCCAGTACATTAACCGTCGTGAAATGATAAATTTTTCGATTGAGTATATTCCTTTTGCTTCAACCACAAGTTTTTCGCTGTCAACGTCAAGCATGTTTATAATTCTGTCAAGTCCAACCATTCCTTCTACAACGCCCGAAAAAAAACTGTCTCTGCGCAAATAATCAAGTCTGTCAACGTCTAACTGTCCGCTAACAAGTTCGTTAATAAATAGTTTGGGATATTTTTTTGAAAATATTTCCAGCGTTTTATCCAGTGCGCCGCCAAATTCTTCGTTCAAGCATTTCATGAAAACTGTCGAGACGGTTTCGTGATTAATATTTTCGACAATGGACGTTTCGAGAGTATGACTGAAAGGACCGTGACCAATATCGTGTAAAAGTATGGTTGCCAGAGCTGCTTCGGTTTCTTCCGGCGTAATTTCGTGTCCTTTGTTTTTCAGGGTATTGAGCGCTTTGTCCATCAGGTACATTGCGCCGAGAGCGTGTTGCAGCCGGTTATGACATGCACCGGGGTAAACAAAATAAGTAAGCCCAAGCTGTTTTATTTTGCGAAGACGTTGAACATAAGGGTGTTCAAGTATGGAATATATAAACGGAGACGACACTGTGATAAAACCGTGAACAGGGTCGTTGATAATCTTATTCCTGTGTTTTTTATCTGTAAAACAATTCATTGCAACGGCATTTAGATATAACTGAAAAATACAAATATAAGCGAAAAACCCGAATTACGCAAATTTTGTCTCGAAAGGTACAAAAAAAGTTTGGGAAGAGACCTGAAAGATATGTTGCCATAAAAATTTGATAATCAGAAAATAAAGTATTAATTTTGTGTTATATTCTGCACGGCATGGTTTTGTGCATTGGTTTTGCAAAAGGTCGAAACGTTTTATCCGAAACATATATTCCTTTTACCATGCTGATACACGTCTATACAAAAAGTCCGTCTGCTTTTCAAAGAAAGCAAACGGACTTTTCTAAATTTATTATAAACTTTAAACTCTAATATCTAATATTCAAACTCTAATATCTAAACTCTAATATCTAATATCTAATATCTAATAACTATCAATACGTCCACCCCGGCGTAGGTTTCAAATTAGGGTTCATTTCGACTTCGCCGCGCGGAACAGGCCATACTAACCGGTCGAGGCTGTAAACGTCGGGCCAGCGGAAGGCTGCGCCGCGTCCGGCAATACCCCATATTTGTTTGCAGCCCGGATCGGCGCCGTTATATGCTTCTTTGGAATATTTGCTGGCTTTCAGCGTACCCCAGCGCAGTTCGTCAAAATAGCTGCCGCCTTCGCCAAGCATTTCACGACGACGCTCGTCGCGAACGTAGTTGCGGGCTGTGGGCTGGTCGGCAAAGTTGGAAGACAGAGTAGGGATGCCGACTCGATCGCGAACTTGTTTGACCTTGTCCATTGCACCTGATAAATCGTTTTGCTCGACCAAGGCTTCTGCCCACATCAGCAGTACGTCGGCATAACGGATAATTGGGTCGTCAATGTCGCCGTATTCGCGGGCAAAAACGGAGTTATAACCTTCGTAAACAAATTTGCGGTAGTGATAGAGAAATGTAGCCGTATAGTCGGGCTGCATGTCGCCTATTACGTATGTCGGGTTGGCGACAGGAGTCATGTTCATTGTATATGGCCAGCGATAGGTGAAGGTGAACACGGTCGCATTAAGCCCAACGCCGAGAAACGTGGAGTACGGAGTAATCACGTTCTTTTTCAATCGAGGGTCGCGGCTGTCGTATGCCTGACTGATGCGGGCTTCATTGCCGGATGGCAGGTACAAGGCAGCGGAGGCCGGACTGATAGATGCCAGTCTAACTCTTACTTTCTCACTTATGGCAGGATGGATTTCAGCGCCTTTGCTGTTGAGCGTGTCGCGCAGGAAAAACACTTCGCGGTCGGCAAGCGGCAGGGAGGAGTATCCGGGCAGATAGTCGTCCCAGTTGAAGGGCGTGCCGTCGGCGTTTTCGTACAGTTCGACGGCGTATGGCGTTATCTGATGATCGCCCCAGCAAGAGCCTTGCGCCGAGCGCGTTCCAAGATATTTCTGCGAAATGCTGCCGTAATCTTTTGTCATGACGTTCTGCACGCTGAATATCATTTCTTCACAGCGTTCGTTGGCAGTGGTGAACAGCTCTTTGTAGTCGCCGCTGAAAAGGCGGTAACCGCACTGCCCGACTTTTTCAAAATCGGCGGCTGCCTGCGCCCATTTGTTCTGCTGCATATAAACCTGTCCTCGCAAGGCATAAGCCGCGCCGCGTGTAACCCGTCCGTCTTTTAAGTCGTTGTCGGGGAAATTTGTTTCGTTTATGCAGTCCGTAAGGTCGGCAATCACTTTGTCCCAGATAAATTCTTCTGTTTCCTGTCCTTTGATACATTCTTCGACGCTGATTGGCGTGTCGTAATACGGTACGCCGCGCCACAGCTCGTTCAACCGGTAATAATGAAAGGCGCGAAGGAATTTGGCTTCCGCCACAAGACGGGCTTTCTTTTCCGGCGTACAGGGCGACTTTTCGGGAATGTTGGCAATAGCGTCGTTTGCGCGGTGAACGCCTTCGTAAAGCCGTTTCCAAAGGTTATTAACATTTCCGCTGCCCGGACTCAGGCTGCCGTTCAAAAAGTCGGCTAC
>JAIROW010000242.1 GCA_031257315.1 Prevotellaceae bacterium | reverse complement strand
AGCGTTATCGTCTCACTGTTTCTTCCGCCGGTCAACGACCGGCGGTTATGAAAATTATGGCTTTCAGCCAGATATATGCTTTCAAATAGCATATTTAATTTTACATTAACTCTATTATTTAATTCACTTGTGTTTGCAATCGTTCCATATATGTAAAATATCATTTTTGTTTTTTTCTTTTATATTTTCAATCTTAAAACAGCCATTTACACTTTTATGTGCTTTTGTAGTTACCGTAATTTATTTATGATTTTTATTAAAGTCAATACAATAATGCAATTTCCCAAAATTTTTTTATCCCATCTGCAATTGGTTGAAACATTTCTCTTGAATTTATAAAATTACTTTTTGCGTTGTTACAAACATAACAAACCAAACAGCAATTACCTTCTGCGTATGGTTTTGTAGAATCTATTCTATCTACTTCGAGTCTGTATCCGCGTCTTCCGCCACGAGTGGAAGGAATACCTTTTGCTTCCATTTTTTCGAAAAACTTTTTACAGGCTTCTTCACTCACACCGCAATAAACACAATATCTATTTTTTTCTGCTTTGAGAAAAATTTGTTTGTATTTTTTTTCTGTGTTCGTAAAATCCGTCCTTTTGTTAAAACCATTTATACCTTGTTTAATTTCCATTTTATTTTCTCCTTCTTTATTTTTCTACAATACTATACAAATTTTAATGTTGAGCTAAATTAATTCTTTTACTTGATGTGAAAATATATACAGTAAAATTAAAAAAATTCTCTATACTCAATCCTCATATCTTTGCACCCGAAATTCATTGATTCGGTATTTACCGCAAAAGTAATAATTTTGCGGTAAATACCGGTAAAGGGTAGCAGACAAACAATCGGAGATCAGCAGACTGCTGTATCGTATAAACAGGAATCGCCTGTTATTTCATATAATCATCGAAATAATCGGTAATTTTTTGCATAAGATGCACACGATCCCTGCCGCCCACGTTGTGTTCAGAAAGCGGATAAACGAAGTAATCGACGCTGATATTATTTTTTATACATTCGCTGATAAAAGCGAGACTGTGTTCTATAACTACTACAGGATCAATTAATCCATGACATATTAACAGTTTGCCTTTCAGATTTTTAGCTTTGTTTATCAGACTTGTTTTACTGTATCCTTCCACGTTTTCTTCTGGCGTATCCATATATCGTTCGCCATACATCACTTCGTACCATTTCCAGTCGATTACCGGACCGCCGGCAACTGCCGTTTTGTATAAATCAGGATAAGTTGTCATAAGCGAAACTGTCATAAAACCGCCGAAACTCCAGCCATGCAGCCCTATTTTGCCGGTGTCCACATAAGGTTTCGATTTAATAAATTCCGTCCCCTTTACCTGATCTGCCATTTCGTACTGTCCGAGCCGACGGTGTATAATATTTTCAAATGCCCTGCCTCTGTTGCTCGTACCGTGATTGTCCATTACAAAAACCAGATACCCGTGCTGCGCCATATAAGTTTCCCACAAGCTGGACGAGGCACGCCAGCTGTTTTTTACTAACTGCGAATGTGGTCCGCCGTAAACATACTGTATTACAGGATATTTTTTCGTCGAATCGAAATTTGCCGGTTTAACCAGACGATAATAGAGGTCAGAATTGTCGTCGGCTTTCAGCGTTCCTGTACTTACTTCGCAGTCGGCATATTCGCTCAATGGATTTTTTGCCTCAAACAGTCTGCGAACTGTTTTGCCGTTTGTGGAAACAAGTTCTATTATTCTCGGATTTTTCAGACTGCTGTAACTGTCAGTAAAATACGAGCAATCGCCGTTTAACGAAATGTTATGCCAGCCCTCGCCGGCTGTAAGGCGAACGGTTTTACCTGTTTTTAAATCAAGTTTAAACAGATGTCTTTCAATTGGAGATACTTCCGAAGAAAGATAGTAAAGATATTTTCCGGCTCTGTCAATCGACAGAAACTCAACGTCGGCAGCTGTCGGCGTTAAGCGTTTTATCAGTTTGCCGTCGCTGGCAGAGTGCAGATAAAGGCTTTGATAACCGTCGCGATTATTGGTCGTATATATAAATCTGTCGCCTTTTTCGTCTATAAATTTCAATGTATGCGCCGGTTCAATATATGTATCCGATTTTTCTTCAAACAGCATAGCGCTAAATTTACCCGAAACGGCGTTGTATCTGTTGAGACGAATATGATTTTGCCCGCGATTAAGTTCCTGAATATAAATAAAATCCGATGCCGGCGACCATGTTATGTTTGTGAGATATTTTTCGCTGTCGAAACCGTCTGTTTCAAGAAAAACCGTGCGTTTTGATGCAATATCGAATACGCCCACGCTTATTTGCTCCGAAGCCATTCCAGCCATTGGATATTTAATTTCTTTCAGCGAGCCGGTGCGCGTGCTTATGTCAAGCAGGGGAAATGAACTTACTTTGCTTTCGTCTTTTCGATAAAATGCAATTTTTTTACTGTCGGGAGACCAGAATATTCCGCCGTCAATTCCAAATTCATTTCTGCTAACGGTTTGACCGTTGACAATGTTTTTGTCTCCGTCGTTTGAGATTGCAAACGAATTGCCCTGTTCGTCAGCGCAGTAAAGATTATTGTCGATGGTGCAGGCATAATATTTGCGGTTTGGCGACGGGGTGATATGTTCTGCATTTTCGGGCAGGACTGCCGTTGATGTTAAAATTTTTTCTGTAACATTAATTCTGTATTCTTTTCCCTTATGGTTAACCCGTAGAGTATTAGCGTCAATCCACGAGAATGGAGGAAAAGTTTTAAATTGTGAGTTAATAATATTATTGAGTTCATCGGCGGTCAGAACTGTTTTTTTCACGCCTTTCATGTCTTCTCCGACAAGATTTCCTGCTTCAATATAGGTATAATTATTTCCCTGCCACACAAAATTTTTCGATTCTGGATAAAGATGATAGCCTAAAACGGCTTCTTCCATTGACAGGATTTTATTCTGAGCCGTTCCGATAATAAAACACGATACGGTTACAAGCGTTAGAATTATTTTTTTTGCAGTATCAAGCATAATGATTGATTTTATATTTTAAAGTCTGTATTTGCGAGAATAATTAAATGGATATTCATATCCGAGCGAAAATAAAAGCATTCCGGCATTTTTTTCTACAAGTTCCGAACTGACAATTTCGGATACGGTTTCAATATTTTTATCGTCCAGATGACTGAACGGTTCGTCAAGCAGAATAAAATCAAAAGGTTGACACAATGCTCTTATTACGGCTACGCGCTGCTGCTGACCGAATGAGAGACGTCCAGTTTTTTCGTTGATTTTGTCCTGTAAACCGATTTTTTCAAACAAATATTCAATTTCTTCCCTTGACTTATGTTTTGTGATTTTATTTTTAAGTTCAATATTTTCAAACGCCGTCAAATCCGAAAAAAGCCTTAATCCCTGAAATACGCAGCTCAGCTTTTCTTTGCGGACAGTCTGCCATTCATAATTTTTCAACGATTTGATTTCATTACCGTCGAAATATATTTCGCCTGAATAATCCTTGCGTTCGCCAAAAATAAAACTTAAAAGCGACGATTTGCCCTGCCCCGACGAGGCTGCAATCAGGCAAAGTTCGCCCTTATTGAAAACAAGGTCGTTAAACCAAATTTCGGACGCAGAAAAAGTTTCTGCGCCCGAAATAAAGTAAGGATGTATTTTGCTTAATGTAAGACAATTCAATTCAAAAAATTTATCATTTTGTCAATATTTGTCAATATCTGTTTAAGCGAATTGACATTTTTATTTTTGAATACGACAGCGCCTTCCACAGTTGTGAGAGACGTTGAAATCCCGTAAATACATTCGTACAGCGCTATGTGCGTTTCAAAATATTTATACACACTGCTTTCCATCGCGCTTCGCAGAATCGTTGCAATATGCGCGGGATAGGATTCGTAGTCAAGGTTCAGATAAAACGACGATGCGCCGGCAAGTATTTTACTTACAGGATTGTCGGCAAAACTTTTAGACTGTGTTTTACCTATAAATTTCTCAATGCTTGCAAGTTCGTCGGTTACAATAACGCTATTGTTTTTGTATGCAAAATATACCGATACGGGTACCATCTGTCCAAAACTAAACTCAAAATATCCGTTCAATTTTTTATACATATCTTTGGGCAGGAGCGCCAGAATACTGTTGAAAGCGTCTTCGTTTTTTACAGAAAATACAATGCTTGCATAAGGTATTCCAAATGAGCCGAATCCGTGAATACTGAACAGAACATCGCCGTCAACGGCGTCAAAAACCGTCCTGGCTGTGGGACTGTCAATAATATTCTGAAATTCGTCCCTGTCCAATGAGGATTTGCTTAGCATAAATTTCTCAATGTATTCAACAAACTCCCTTAATTTGAACGCCAGATGAAATTCAAGATACGACTGTTCGGGTATATCTTTGAAAAGTTCGGTATTGAATTTTTCTTTGGTAAAATTTAATTTTTTGACCATTTTTTCGGCTTCGTCAGCAGGCGAAGTACCTCCGGAAACATCTATTCTTCCATCGTTGAATGAAATATAACAGTTGTAGTTGATATTTTCCATCTGTTCAAGTAATGTTTCATCAACCATGTCTCCACCGGGAAATTTCTTCATAAAATTCATTAAATCGCTGTATTTCATCCAAAATTTCAGGTCTCCGACGTGTTTGGTGAAATTCTGAAAATCGTCGTTGTTTGCATACAGACCGTCTTTTTTAGGCGTCAGCAATTCTTTAAGTTCGTCTCTTTCGCCTCTTTTCAACACTAATGCGGCAATATATTCGTTATTCCATGCCAGCGTTATTCCACTGCCCGATTCGGAAATAAATGAAATATCGCCTTCCGTATCAATTTCAACGCCTGCGTCCATTTTGGAAAGCACGTTTTCCCAAACTCTTCTGTCAGACATTCTGGCAATTATTCCATATTTTTCTTTCGACAAAGAAGCATAAACAACAGTCTTGCTGATACTTATTCCCGCGTCTTTGGAATCTTTCAAAAGATTTTCGATGAAGGAATAGGCATCTGCCGACATCATTTTAAGAAAAGACATAAACTTGTAATCTTCAGGTTTATTCAGACCCGATTTTGAAAAGATGTCTTTTCCATTTACCTCAACGACCAGCGTCGCGTCAGCCGGAATCAGCGACAGAATATCTGACGATTTTTCTGACGATTTTTCTCCACACGAAGAAAACAGCGTTCCCGCTAAAAAAAGAGAGAATGATAACAAAATAAATTTAAAAATTCTCATAGCTCAATATATTTAAAAAAAAATTATAATTGTAAATTGTAAAAATACACTCAATGTCTAATAACGTAAATTTCAAATAGCATTAACTGTCAGGAAATACGGTCTGAAATCCGTTGCAAAGATATAAAAAATTTGTTTAATTTTGCAACTGTAATGAACTGCAAAAAATATTTGCAAAAGCTGTTATGTATAAAATTTATTGCAGATAAAATAACTGTAAATTATTTACCAAGAAAATGATCGTTAATAGCCTTAACTTGATGACGTACAGCCTCGTTTACATGAACATTGGCTACTTCCGTAATTATTGCGCCTTCTGCGCCGGCAAACTGCCAGTGGTGCGAATAAACTCTGGAGAGGGGAACAAAACTTCCGGGCAGGGTTTTAATAACATTTTTAACTGTTACGCCATTTTCATGACATGCCGGAATTTTTATTTCGGGAAACGAAGCCAGATTGTCTTCGCCTTCGCCAACAATATAACTTGAACCGTTACGTACAAGCCAGCCTTCCATTTTTGCGGGAAGAGCGTTTTCAGGTTTTTCGTGCCAGTGTTCGGGCAGCATCTGATTGGGCAACAGAAACATATCCTGCAACATGTAGCGATCGACAGTATCGTTGGCATACATAATTGCCGCAAGTCCAAGTTCTGTGAAATGTCCTGTACCATAATCGCTTACCCAAAGCTGCGAGCGGGTGTTTTCGGTAACAGGATAATTGTAGTACTTCATAAGTTTGACGATAGCGTCTTTTGCCGCTTCTTCGTCAAATTTTCCATCTTTGTAAAAGTCTGCATTGTTGAAGGTTAACGCTTCTTTTTTGCAGCAGGACGACTGTTCGCCCGATTTACAGCATGAATTTGTCTGTTTTTGTCCCTTATTACAGCAAGCCGATAATAATAACGCTGTCAGGACTGCGAATAATAAATTTTTTTTCATGTCTATTTATCTTTTGATTTTAATATTTAATATTTTCTTCTGATAATACCTGTAATTGAGATAATAACAAATACAAGCAGTACAATTCCTGCCAGCATGTTGTTTATCTGTTTGCCTGATTTGTAATGATTTTTTATTATTTCTTCAGAATCAGAGGCAAGCAGTTCTTTCAGTTCGTCAATTGACGGAAAATCATTGCAGTTCCATTTTTTCAAAACCGTATTGTCTTTCAGCAGCATCATTCCCGGATTTGAACGAACCATGCTTTTTAAAACTGTCGGATCGGTCATGTAAACTGGATAAGCTGCGCCGGTTTTATGCACGTAATTTTCGTTGTCCTTAGGCGACGAACCTGAGAGCATTATGAAATTAATTTTGTTTTCTTTTGAAAATTCGTAAATACTGTTCAGCAGGTTCGATTTTCCAGTTGTCATTGTATTGACATTCTGCGATGTAAGAAAAATCATATACCCTCCCTGTGCAAATATTTCACTGTGAATATTTTCCAGTTCTGACGAAATCGAAAAATCGCTTGCCGGCGGCACATATCCTTTTTTCAGCAGTTTGGGAGCCGGAGCGTCAACAAAAGTCCATGTGCTGTCGGGCAAATTTTCGAGAGTAAATGATTTTTTTTCGCCGTTTTTTTCGTAAATATACGTTCCTTCTTCGTAAACGTCGCCCTGAGCGCCTTCCGGTGCAGTCATTGCATCGGGAATATTTGTTCCGACTTTATACGCAATAAAATCAATCAGTGGAAGATGTTTGTAGCAATATATCGAAAGATTTAGCGCAACGACCGCAATTAATGCAAAAACAGTCCATTCGGTTATCTGTGAAAAAAACTGTCTGTAATTTTTGCGATTGACAAAAACATATATTACAAACGGGTCGATAATCAGATTTTTATAAAATGTTTGCCAGTTTGTCAGTTTTATTGCATCGCCGAAACAACCGCAATCTCTCACCATGTCGGTGATTGCCAGGACAAAAGTCAGCAATGTCATGAAAATCATAAAAATCAGGGCTACGGTCGAAGCAAGTTTAATTTTTACGCCAAAAAGAAAACAAAGCCCTGTTACCAGTTCTGCAACGGCAAGCGAAATTCCGAATATCAGCGCCGAAGGCACAAGAAAATGAACTCCGAAGGCTTCAAAATACTCGCCAAATTTTATAGCAGAACCTACTGGGTCAATGGCTTTTACGTAGCCCGAAAAAATAAACAGAACTCCTACTGCAATTCTTGTAACAATTCTTATAATACATTTCATAACATCACATTTCAAAACACAAAATTAATAAAAAATTCGGATACCGGCGGATTTTTTCCGTTTTTGTCTGAAAAACAGCTGGTTATACAGCTTTTACAATAATTTTGCGTCCCCTGTAAAAAACATTTTTCAAATCGTTTAGCAGCATGTTTGCATGGTTCGATTTGATTTCAAAATATGTATCTTTTTTAGTAATATCTATTTTTCCGACTTTTATCTGATTTCCGTATTCCATTTGATTTATAAGTTCAATAACTACATTCGGATATACGCCGTCTTTTTTTCCGGCGTTCAGGTGCAGTCGGGTATAACCTCTTTCCGGCGTTCTTTCAGCCTTTTTGTCGTCGCTAAATCTTTCGGAGAAACGTTCCTTTTTACCCCGTTTTTTATTTTCGGCTTTTTCGGGACGGGCTGCCTGCAAATCTTCTGCGTCTTTATAGTAGCTGAGAAATCTGTTAAATTCGAGCGACACAAAACGTCTGATAATATCCTCTTTATCAAGCCATTCAAGCTTTTTGAAAATCACCGGCAAATAACTGTTGATTTCTTCGTTATATATATCGACGTGTTCCATTCTTTCTATCAGGCTGAACAGCTGTTTTTCGCAAATATCCTTGCCCTTTGGTACGTCTTTATGTTCAAACTGTCGATTAATATTTTTTTCGATCTGTTTCAGTTTCGATTTATCTTTAAGACCTGATATTGCAATTGATATTCCCGTTTTTCCCGCTCTGCCGGTACGTCCGCTGCGGTGGTTGTAGGTTTCAATATCGTCCGGAAGATTGTAGTTGATAATGTGCGTCAGGTCGCTGACGTCCAAACCTCTTGCCGCAACGTCGGTCGCAACGAGCAGCTTGATGTTTCCGATACGGAATTTCTGCATAACGTAATCGCGCTGAACCTGCGACAAATCGCCGTGTAACGCTTCGGCATTGTATCCGTCCTTTATCAGTTTTTCGGCAACCTCGCCGGTTTCTCGCTTGGTTCTACAAAAAACTATACCGTAAATATTTGGATTATAGTCAACTATGCGTTTCAGCGCGTTATATCTGTCCTTGCTGCTTACGGTGTAGCAGACATGTCTTACGTTTTCGGAGCCGGAATTTCTTGTGCCGATTACTATTTCGAGAGGCGAACGCATGTATTTTTCGGCAATGCTTGCAACTCTGTCGGGCATGGTTGCCGAAAAAAGCAGTGTGCGGCGTTCTTTCGGTACAACTTTCAGAATGTCGTTGAGACTTTCGATAAAGCCCATGTTCAGCATTTCGTCGGCTTCGTCAAGTACCAGATTTTTAACCGATTTGAGGTTAACAACCTTTCGGTTAATTAAATCCAACATTCTGCCAGGGGTTGCAACAATAAAATGTACGCCTCTTTTCAGAGCAGAAATCTGTTTTTCAATGCTTGCGCCGCCATAGACTGGCAGAACATGAACTTCTGGCATATATTTTGAAAAATCATTCAAATCGTCGGTAATCTGAATACATAATTCGCGTGTGGGGCAAAGAATTAACACCTGAGGTTCTGACAGATGGATATTGACCTGATTTATAAGCGGCAAACCGAAAGCAGCCGTTTTTCCTGTTCCTGTCTGCGCCAGAGCAATAATATCTTCGTCGGATTCCAGCATAACCGGAATAACTTTTTCCTGAACAGGCATGGGAGTTTCAAATCCTAAATCTTTAACAGCTTTCAGGATTTCGGGATTTAATCCCTTAATTTCAAAATTTATCATAACTATTTTAATCACCAATAGCGTGGGTTTCATTTCTCCGTATATTGAAACGCCACCTGTTCAATATTTTGGAAATGCGAACACACATGTTAAAAAACGGCGCAAAGGTACGATAATTTTTTGAATTACAAAAATTTAAACATTCCGCAAACATTCCACTGTAAGTAATAGTTTATAAAACAGTATTTTAAAAATTTCTGTTGGTGGAATACAACAAATGTAAGACAGTTACAAAAATAGCGGCTTGCCCGTATTGCTGTCTGTTTTTAGAATTTTGACACAACAGCGACATGAATATCAACATTAAACATGTTATTTTTTTCATATTTTTCTACCTTTCGGGCAATTGATAATTCTAATATTAATTGCGCAAAGATACGTATATTTCCGTCAGTTGATTTGCTATTCTCGTGGTTTTAATTTATTCATATTCTTTTCATTTTTTGCTATTTTGGGCGGTTAAATATTTTAAAATTTTTATTTCTTGTCCGATATTCCATGTTTGCTGCAAACGGAAAGCGGGAATAGTTTGTCGTTTGGCGGAATTTAACAGCGTTGTAAGCGAGCGGTTTTGCCCTTTGGCATATTGCGAAAGCGTAACTATTTCATTTCCTTTAAGATAGGCAATGCGTTTGTGCAACGATTCAATCAATGCCAACGCCAAATGACTGTCAAAATCATTCTGTTTTCTATTCTTTTGATATTCAGCAAAATAAGGGTAATATTCCTTGCGTTTACCGCTGTTTTGAATAATCACAGGCGGATAGCCGTAATTGGCAAGTTGCTGATTTATAAGTACTCTGCCCATACGTCCGTTGCCGTCGCAAAAAGGGTGAATATACTCAAATTCGAGATGGAAACGGGCAATTTTTTCTACAAAATAAGTAAGGTCATCGCCAAGATAATCGTAAATCAGTGTGTCAAGCATTGTGCCGACAAGTTCGGGCGGCGGTGCAATATGCGTTCCAACGCGCACATATTCGCCTTTTTGCCGCAACCGCCCCGCAAAATTATCGTTAATATTCGTTAGCAGCAAACCGTGCAAGTGTTCTATGTTTTTGACGGAAAGTTCGTAATGCGGGTTTTGCCACAAAAATTTAATCACGCGGGAAAGGTTTTTCGCCTCAAAAATTTCGCGCACCGAAACGGCTGTTTTCAGCGGCTGTTCCATAATGATTTTTGCCGTATCGTCAAGCGTCAGCGAGGAATTTTCAATGGCATTGGAATTATACACCATTTCGGGCAGTTCTGCCTCTGCAATCATCAGCAGCAAGTCGTTTTTATCGCTTTTCAGTCGCTCGTATTCCGCTTTCAAACAGCGTATCAATTCTTTTTTTCTATCATTTATAGCCATAATTTTTACAATTAAATTCACGCAAAATTACGATATTTTCGTGAATTATCAAAGTATTTTGAGGGGATTCACGTTTTTTGCTGATAATTTTATTTTTAGCACGCAGATGACGCGGATTAGACGGATTTACACTGATTTAATAATTCTAATTTATAACTATATTCTTTTTCTGTCCATACGTTTTTAGTTTCGTCGGCAAGAAGTTTATTCAACATTTCAGTCAGTTTTTCAAAATATTCTTGCGGTATATCTTCTTTTCTGTATAAAATTCTGCTGATTTTTGAAATAAAAACCTGAAATGATTTTTGTTTTGGGCGAATATTAAGAATTGAAAAAATATACTCCCATTTGTTTTTGCTTTCGTTAAATTGTGGAAAATTATCTATATGTATTGCTACAAAATAGTCAGTTTTTGGCTGATTTGCAAATTGTAGAAAAAAGGAATACAACGTGTCGGTTGTATCAATTTTAAGCCGTGAAATTAAATTTTCCAAAGCAGAAATTATAATGCAAAGCAGATTTGTATTAGGTTTGTATTTTTCGCCGATTTGCATTAGTTTTTCAGCAATTTCATAAGTTATATAAGGAATATAGCGTGTCGCCCATTCTTCGCGCGGGACTTTCTCGAAATTTTTGACGATTATTTCCAATTCTGCCTCGTCAAAATCTCTCCAATTTCTGACTTTTTCTGTTAAATCTTTGCAGTTTTCTATTTTCAACTGTATTTTCTTATGTTTCGTTGTCCGCAGGCAACGCTGCGCTCGCCGTGCGGTTATGAAAATTCGGCTTTTCAAGCCGCTGCCCTGCTTTTTAAAAAAGGTGAGTAGCGTTTGGGGAAATGGTATAGACGTTTTTGATAAACGGTACGCCCCGTTTTTAGAAACGCTCTGCGGCTTTTCCTCAGCGCATACAGTACCTGTTATGACAGATATTTTAAAACGAATAAAAATCACGTAAAAAATTTTTAGCATAAATTCAAAAATTATATATATCTTTGTATTTGTATTTATAAATGTATATATAACGGTTTTTTTTGGAATTATAAGTAAAAAATATATAAAATATGTATCGAAATTTGAAACAAATATCAGAAAAATTATTAACTGCCATTTTTTTGATTTCTGCGCTTTCGGGTGCAGTATTGTGCGGATGCAACAACATTGAAGAAGACATTAATGATAATACAGAGGGAGTTGCGCAAATAAAAATGACTGTTGCGCCTTCCGGTTCTGGCGAAATAAAAATAGAACTGGCAGGCGACGGCGACGCAACAATCGACTGGGGCGACGGGCAAAACGACAGTTTTAACCTTACGCCAATGTCCGACGGCGGGGCTTTGTTCAGCCATACATACGCCAGTCTGTCAAATCATTATGTGGTGAGCATTAAAGGCGAAAGCATTACGGGACTGGATTGCGGAAGCAATTATCTGACAAGTCTTGATGTAAGTAAATGTACTGGATTAACCAGACTTGACTGCGAAAATAACAAATTAACGTCTCTTGATTTAAGCAATAATATATTATTAAATCATTTAAATTGTGAAAACAATAAATTGACTGCTCTCAATGTAAGCAAAAGTATTATATTGACTTATTTGAGCTGCAAGGTTAATAATTTGACGAGTATTGATTTAAGTAAAAATATGACATTAATTGATCTGGATTGCAGAAATAATAAACTGACAGCTCTTGATTTAGGCAAAAATCAGGCATTGACAGAGCTGTATTGCAGTCAAAATCAGTTAACAGTTTTGAATGTAAGCGAAAATACGGCATTGACAGAGCTGTATTGCAGCTATAATAAATTAACAGCCATTGATTTAAGCAAAAATACTGCATTAACTGTCTTGTGGTGCGATAATAATCATCTGACAGTTCTTGATATAAGCAAAAATACGTCATTAATATGGATGGACTGCAATAATAATCAGTTGACTGCGCTTGATGCGAGCCAAAATACATCATTAAACGAACTGTCGGTCAAAGGAAACAAACTGGAAACTCAGGCGTTGAATATACTGTTTAGATCCTTGCACAACAATTCTGTAAATAAAATGATTTTCATCATAAACAATCCGGGTTCAAATGATTGCGATGAAAGCATTGCCACCGCAAAAGGCTGGTATGTAAGCCATGTTTAGAGTTTAGATATTAGAGTTTAGATATTAGAGTTTAGATATTAGAATTTAGATATTAGAGTTTAGATATTAGAGTTTAGATATTAGAGTTTAAATATTAGAGTTTAAATATTAGAGTTTAGATATTAGAGTTTGTATATATAATAGATATTTTGAATGTAGGGGCGCGATTTATCGCGCCCTTATTGATTAAAAATGATTAAAAACCACAATTTTCATAACCGAGAAATCGTTAATATGCGGAAGAAACTAAACTCTAATATCTAATATCTAAACTCTATCAATAGCCGTCGGGAAAATCGTAGAATGCATATTCTTTGCATGTCGGGTTAAACAGATTTTTGCTGTAACGGAATACGGAATAATCTGTTTGTAACTGTCCGAGCAGTGTTGCAGCAATATCTGTCTGAGAACAGATGCGTTCAACTTTTTGCGGGGCTTTGACCGCGCCGCCTGCCCAAAGCATAAAAATATCGAATCTGTCGG
>JAIROW010000217.1 GCA_031257315.1 Prevotellaceae bacterium | reverse complement strand
ATCAATTAAAATTGTAGCCGGAAGCGATTTTACGGCGATGGAAAAACTTCCGTCGGCGCTGCTTGCCGCACCCGTTCCTTTTGAGCCAACCAATGAAATGCTGGCTCCGACAACCGGTTTCTGCGTCTTTTCATCAAGAACTTTCCCGTTGATTTTCACGTCGTTTCCCTGTGCAAAACCGGAAAACGGAAAGATAATTACTGTTAATAACAAAATTTTTACTACTTTTGTCATGGATTTTTTTTGAATTTTTTTTATGTCCTCCTGACCTTTTATTGACTTTTGGTACAGGGGGACTTTTTTTGTTGATTATGAGCTGTGAATTTTACCGTTCAGTATGATTATTGTTTGCCAGTAAATCTGTTCCCAGCGCCGATATTTTTCTCTGCTGTCGGGCTATCGTTTTTGTATCCAGTTGCAGAAAACCGAACGGGTGAATATAATCCTGCCCTTCGGAAAGCGCCCATTCAAGGAACTGAATTACGGCAGGATTTACTTTTTCGGGCAATACAAATGCCAGTTCCTTGACCGGTATCAGGTCGATTTCCTGATTTTCGAGCAGCGCGATTGTTTCATCAAGATTTTGAACGTTCAGTACTTCTGCATATTCTTTTTTTACGTTCAGCGGAAGCAGTGCAATACCGTCGTTCAAATGCCGCGATTTTATATTGAATATATAGTTTAGATGATTGAAACTGACGCCCTTGACGTCTTTTTGAACGGCGCTGTTCAGGTAAATATCGTCGCCTGCAATTTTTTTGCCTTTCAGACTGCCGGCTTCGTATCCGAAATGTCCGGCAAACGAATGAGATACAGAAAAAGAACTGTTACCGGAATAAACCGTAGCGTCGTATTTTTCCTTTCTGTCAGGCTCGTAATCTTCGGCAAAAATGTCTTTTTCAAAAAACAGTTCTTTGATACGCTTTTCGTTCAATTTTTTTCTTTTCAGTTCGTCGTTCAGCGCGTTATTTTTCCCCGCAATCGGCAGAATGGCGTACTTTCCAAAAGAAACCGTCGTCTGCAAAGCGTTGTCGTCGAGTATTCCCGACGGCACGATTTCAATAGCATGTTCGCGAATATCTTTCCCCGCAATTGACAGCAACACGTCGGGGTGTGTCTTTGAATATTCGTCAATCCATTTTTCAAGCAGGGCGTCCACAAATTTAATTCCCTTAATGTAAACCGTTTCCTGTTTTTCAGGATTGACGGCTGCGCCCGTTGTCTGCGCATTTACGGAACTGCTGACAGCAATCAGCACAATCAAACTTAATGTTTTTACTTTTCGATTCATGTTCGTTTATATTTTACTTTTTATTATATTACATTTTCACATTAAATAAAAAAAAGCCGTCCTTTTCTACCGGACAGCTTTTATTATGCGTTTTATTTTATCTGTTTTTTACACATACGGATTATACGCTGTCCTGAACTGGCAGTTACACATCATACAACACATACACATATATAAACTATCTAAAAACATATCAATTTTCTATTAAAAATTTTTGCAAAGGTAGAGGGATTGGACTGGCTGCACAATACCGCGTTTATGGTATATTTCGGTTTTTGCCTGTTGCCCGTTCGGGCAAGTTCCGCATTTTCGCACTTCCGCAGGCAATGGGCGCGATAAATCGCGCCCTCAATGCCGTTTTTTTGTATTTAAAAAATTTGTAGTACTTTTGCACCCAGATTTAGTAATGAATTTAGGTGAGGGCGTTCACCTTCGAGGTAGTTCCCACGCCCCTACTCAGGCAAAATATTAGAAAGATATTTTGCTTGTTTTATTTTACAGTGTCCAGTCATCTTTTAAAATATCCGTTATTGAATATGTCCTGTCTTCTCCGTTTCGTATAACGGTAACAGTTTTAAGGTTTTTGCAACGACGCGCCCTATCCTGAATACTCTTGTTTTAATCGCCATCGCTGATTTCACTTTTAATATCAAATACTACGTTATCAGCCTGTTTTGAGGCATCTCTTCATTCATTATCAATAGCTGAAACTGACGCTTTGGAATTTCGCTTGTATTCCTGTTGGATATTAAGGGTTTTATTGAAAACGTCCGGCGATTGGCTTTCGTTGAATTTTGCCAGCAGTTCGATTTCGTACCCGTACTTATTGGCAAAATAGGTGGCTATTTCGATATTTTCGCGTTTTTCGTTTTTCCCGTGCAGCGAATTCACCTGCACTTTGCCGTTTTGGGTTTCTACAACTGTCCATGTTTCGGCTTTCGTTTTCGCTTTTGCACTGGCTTTTGCCGTTTCTCTGATTTCCGACTGTGCAGAAGGGGTTAATGTATAGTCTTTAATGTACTGGCTGTTGTCGCGCAGGAAATACGGCAGGCTTTTAGCACGTTCAATAGTGCCTTTTGTAATTTTAAAGGCTCTTTCAACCACCCATAAACCGCTGTATTGCTCATAGATTTCACCGGCAGAGAGATTGGTGTTTGTCGCATAACCTTTTAATCCGTTCGTCTGTCGGCAGCTGGTCGGTAAGCATCGACGCAGGAGCAGGAAAAACCATAAACGATGCCGGACAGGGGAACAGATATTTTCAGATTGTTGAAACAGACAGCATTAACATATCTGCGAAGTGCGCAAACAAGAATACAATCGTCTATGTCAGCCTTATAAAGGACGGCAAAGTAATTAAATATAGAGCAGGAAAAGACGAAACTTTGACGCTGTCTCATGGCGTAAATTGCAGGTAAAACACGTTATATCAGCCAATTACCCAC
>JAIROW010000214.1 GCA_031257315.1 Prevotellaceae bacterium | reverse complement strand
ATGGCAATATTGGCTGTCAATGAGGATATTATCAGCAGCGAATATTTAAAGTTTCTGTATATAATAAATATAAAACATAGCAGAATTAAAACCGTCAAACCTGAACGGAAATAAATCTTGTCCATTTCTGACTGAATATATTCGCCGGCGTCGTAGGCAAGATGCAGTTCATAACCCTGCGGAAAACTTGTTTTGTAAATTTCCAGCATTTCTCTTGTCTGTTTGCTGAGCGCAAGCTGGTTGGCGTCTTCTTTGGCTGTCAGCGATAAATAAATGGAATTTAAGCCGTTGATGCGAAAATAACTCGAAACTTCCTCTTCTTCATAAGTGGTTTTCACCAGATTATTGAGAAAAATAATTTTGCCTTCGATATTTTTTACAGGAATCATGGAGGCGTCGAAAGGCTGATTGCGATCTTCCGAAATCAGGGCAAGACGAATCCACTGTTCCGAACGGTTCTCATCTATAATTTTTCCTGTTCCAAGAAATTCCTTTATCATAAACGACTGCACAGCCGTCTGTATATCGTCAACCGTGATTTTCAGGTTTTGCAGCACGGTATAATCGTATTCCAGTCTGTATATCATGCGGCTTGCGCCCGATACTTCAATACGGTCTATACCTTGAATTTCAGACAGTTTCGGTTTTAGATTGTCATTTATATACTCCTGTATCTGCACCGGCGAAAACGGAGCATTGACAGTATAACGAAGATACGGACGGCTGTTTCCGCCGTCTGAACCCGACGAAATACTTGGATAACTGACGCCTGCCGGCAGCGATTTCCAGATTTGGCGAATAACGGTCGATATTTCAAAACGCGCCATATCGGGATCGGCATATTCCGACAGCCGCACAGTTATGCTGCCCGAACCGTTTCCTGAATTGGAACTTATGCCGCGTACTCCTCGTATGCGGCTCAACATTGCCTCGATTTTCGACGTTACTTCCATTTCAATAACCTGTGCCGACTGTCCGTGCATACTGAAATAAATACTCACTACCGGCAGTTTCTGCGAGGGATTCAATTTTACAGGCAGTCTGGGAATTAGAAAAATTCCCAGAATTACCAGACAGGCAAAGGACAGGATAGTGGAAAAGGACGAGAGTTTCATTGTTACTTTATTTTCCAGATTTTTTCAAACTGCTCCGACAGCGCTTCCTGCGTTGCAAAATCAAACAGTGTCAGTTTGCGTAATTTGTAATAATTCTGCCAATAATCTCTCAATGCCGACAGATAGTTTCGCTGAGCGCTGTTCTGCCGATTCAGCGACAGGGTCATGCTGTTCAGGTCTGCTTTTCCAATGATAAAACGCTCTTTGGTAATATTATACGCCATGGTTGCTATATTTAGCGCTTCTTCGGCGCTGTTAATCAAATCATGCTGAATATTAAAATCGTTGACTGTCATAACTATGTCCTGTTCGAGTTTTTGTTCTTTCTGCTGAATGGATATTTTCGTTACATTCAAGCTGTTACGCGCCATGTTTGCCTTGCCTTTTCTTTCGCCCCAGTCAATTAACGGAATGGAAAAACCGATACTTACAACGTCCTGCTGGAGAGGTTTTCTGTATGCGCCGGCAAAATTTGACGCCACCTGATTGAACCCTACGCTTAGAGATAAATTTGCGTCAAAGTTTGAACTTTTGGTTGTTCTATCAACTTCACGTTTGGCTTCTTGCAATTCCTGAGTAAAACCCATAAAATCAGGATTGTTTGTTCTTGCGCATTTCAAGGCAACATCTGGCGAAATTTGCAGACCGTCAGGTTTGTCCGGAAGTTCGGGTTTCAGAAGCGTTTCCCTGTCAATGTTTAGAAATGAAACAAAATCGAACATTGCGCGTTTCAGGCTGATTTCCGCATTTTTAAGCGAGTTGCGGGCATTAACAGCGTCCAGTTTCAGCGTCAGCAGGTCTGCATTTGAAATAGATGCAATTTTTTGCCGTTCCTGTCCGATACGGTAAAGCGTGTCGGACGAAGCAACATTGTCCTGCGCCATATCATATTCCATCTGCGCCATTGCCAGAGCAAAGAAATACTGTATGGTCATCTCTGCGATTTCTTCGCGCGAATATAGAAACTGGATTTTAGCACGTTCATATTTCAGAGGTTCAATTTTTTTATCCCATTTAAAACTGTTAAACCCGAACAGGGACTGCGAATAGCCAATTCTTATCGGAATAGATGAAAATTGCGAATAGTTATATTCTCCGAAGTTACGCATATAACCCAGTTCTGAGTCAATATAAAAAGTGCCGCCCGTCAAATCGAAATTCTGGCGAATGGCAAGATTTCCCGACGAATACAGGGATTGCTGCTGGCGATAAACATCTATGTTTTCGTATGAATCATAGCGTTTGGTGAAATCGCGGCGAAATTGCAGCGGATTGGTTTGCAGGTTCAGCGAAGGCAAGCGTCCAGCCTTATACGAACGGTATGCCCAATAGCTTGACAGATAGGTATTTTGAGCAATAAATGCCTGCAAAGAACTGTCGGTGGCTGCTTCGATTGACTGTGCCAGAGTGATTTTTTGTACTGGCTGTGCAAAAATATCGCCAAAAGCAGTTAAAACGGCTAATGTAAACACGATGAGTTTTTTCATTTTCTGAACGGATTTATGATTTTGTTTACCGTCAGGAGTAACGCCGTTTATTTTTTCTAAAAAACTGTCAGTCCAAATTTTAGATTTATTATTCATAATTTTCATCTTTTTTTATTTCACTTAAAGATAGATACATGATTATTTTTCAACATTTGAAGCCCGTTTTCCGACATCGTCCTTTCTGTAAATCCACCAGTACGCCAGAGGCACAATAAACAGACTGACAGGCGTACCGATAATCATGCCGCCGATTGTTGCTACTGCCAGCGGTTTTTCCAGCTGCGACCCCAAATCGCCTGTAAACAGCAGCGGAACCATACAGACTATCGACGTCAGACTTGTCATTATGATGGCTTTAAGTCGGCGACGTCCTGCTTCATGGATTGCGTCCATCAGCGAAAAGCCTTCTTTGCGTAACTGGTTCATTACATCGACTTTAAGAATCGAGTCATTGATAATAATTCCGGAAGTAACCACCAGACCTATGGCTGACATCAGATTGAGCGAATGTCCCGTAACCAGCAGCAGGGCAAGAGCAAAGGTAATGTCTATCGGGATTTCAAACAGTACAATCAGCGGCTGTTTGAAATTCTCGAATTGCGACGAAAGAATGAAAAACATCAGCAGAACAGAAATGAACAGAATGACTGCCATTTCATTAATCATTTTTTTGTTGGAGAAAAACGTGCCTGAAAAATCGGTTTCCCAGTCTGTCTCCCTGATGTCGTCCTGTCTGACAGATTCAATTATTTTTTCGGGATTTTCTGTATCATAAAAATAAAATGGAATGTATTCGCCGGCTTTGCCCGCAACTATTGTCTTTAAGTCTTCTGAACGGGTGAGAGTAACGAAAGTACTCAGAGCCAGTTTATTACGAAAACTGCCGTCTGTATTCGACGGAAATTCCACCAAAGTTTCGCTGATGATTTCATACACCGTTTTTTCGTCGTCGCCAAGAATAATCGGCAAATACTGCTGCGAACGCAGAGTTGCAAATTTATTTTCCTTGAAAGCCGTGCGTAAAGTGCGGTAAATCAAATCGTAGGAGACATTGTAAAGCAAGAGTTTTTCGCGGTCGATGTGCAGATTTAACTGATGCTGAAACGAATTGCCGACAGGTTTTTCTCCGGTAAGCTGTTCTATACGGTTTTCCAGATTGCGAATAGTTTGCGCATCTGTTTCCCGCGCTTTGTTTACTGTATAATATTCAACAACAAGGTCGGCTTCGCCGGTCGAAAATATTTTTTCAAAAATTGTACCGGGAGGCATAAATGAAACCAGCGCGTCAGGATATTTTTCTTCTATATATTTCAATATTTTTTCTTTCAGGGCAGGAATTTTTTCAGCTGTTTCAGTGCGAACATAAAACTCCGATTCCGAAGAAGTCTGTTCTTTATCGCGATTTAACAGAAACTGCTGCTGTCCTGTCAAAGCCGAATTTTCTTCCGTAATTTCAGACAGAAATTCGGACAAATCGAGACAGCGCCCATAATTTTCCTGCAAATGAACATTTTTATTCCAGTCGATATGTATAAGCAGTTCGCTTTGATTGATATTCGGCATTTTTTCTTTCGGAATGACCATAAACAGCCAGAAACACAAAGGCAGTATCAGTAATAAAATGGTGAAAACAAGCGCTTTATGAGAAAACACCCAATGTATTCCCGCATCGTAAAAACGGCAGGCAAGCGATGATTCTGTTTCATTTCCGGAAAGCGGGCTTATGTTTTGTTTTCTGTTCGACATGCGGAACAGGCGCGGCGTGCGAAAATTGTAAATTATTTTATACAGTACGGGAATAAAAATTATTCCTGTAACATAAGATACCAGCAAACCTACCGTAACCGAAAATGCCTGGTCGAAAAATATGGCGCCTGCCATACCGCTAAGGAAAATCAGAGGCGCAAAGACAGAAATGTTTGTAAGCGCGGAACTCAGCATCGGTACAGCAATTTCCTTGACGCCGGTTACGCAGGCTTCGGGCAGAGGTATTCGGCGCCGGTACTGTCCGATATTGTCGCCCACAACTATCGAATTGTCAATCATATTGCCCGATGCAAGTATCAAGCCGGTCAGCGAAACCACATTCAGCGAAATTTTGAAAAGGAAGAAGAACAGCAAACTGATTATCAGCGAAACAAACAGTCCCAGACCTATAATCAGCGACAAACGTCCGTCTTTAAGAAAAATCACCGAAACCAGAAATACAAAAATAAATGCCAGAATCAGATTCTGTTGAAGGTTTGAAATTGTATAGTCCAGCAACTCGGTCTGATTTTGGGTAACATTGAACTCAATTTCCGGAAAATCATTTCTGAAACGTTCAATTTCCCTGTTCATAGCCTTTTGCATGTTCAGCATGTTTTCTTCCGACTGTTTGATGACCGAAAGCACAATCGCGCGTTTGCCGTTGTAAATCGCCATTCCTTTTTCTTTTTCCGGCGCAATTTCTACTTTTGCAAGGTCTTTCAGCTGATAAATGCGGTCGTTTTTTCGGATATAAATGTTTTGAATATCCTCCAGCGTTCTTATAACAGACGAGAAACGGATAATGTATTCATAATATCCGTCGCGGACGGTCATGCTGCCGGGTTCGACATTATTGTCGTTGAGAGCCTTTTCTATGTCAGGCAGAGTAATCCCGCTGATTTCCAGAAATTTACTGTTTGGCGAAATAATTACCTGCTTTTTCATCAAGCCTGAAATGTCAATCATTGACACCTGAGGCAGCTGTTCAAAGCGGCGACGAATGACAGTTTCGGAAAACTCGCTGAGTTCGATGAATCCTGGAATATTGGTCTGTTCAAAACTCCGGTCGTCGCGCAGGGTTAAATCTATATTGAACACGGGAATATCGGTAGCGCTTGTCTTGACAACTCTCGGACGGTCAATTTCGCGCGGCAGATAATTCATCGCCGCATCTATTTTCTCGTTTACTTCAATGAAAGCCAAATCGGTATTTGTACCATATTCGAAACTCAAAAAAACGACTGCGTTTCCGTCGCGGGTTTCGCTGCGAATATCGCGCAGCTTTCCAATTTGCATCAGTTGCTGTCGAATATGTCGTACAGCGCTGTTTTCAAGCTCTCTGGCAGATGTGTTCTGTCCTGAAATCTGAACCGTGATTTCGGGAATGGCAATGTCGGGCAACAATGATACCGGCAAATTTACGTAAGTGATAATTCCCAGAATAAAAAAGGCTAAAAATGCCATTATTACGGAAATTGGACGGTCTATGAAGTATTTGAACATTTTTTTTTACTGTTGGTTTTTAATCAATTACTTTCACAGGGGTTTGGTCGGCAAGATTTATATTGCCGTCGTAAATAACCATGTCGCCTTCTTTCAGCCCGTCGCTGATTACATAGCTGTCCGAATTTTCCTGAGCCGTTTGTACATAAACCCAGTTGGCTCTGTCGTTTTTGAACGTAAAAACTACTTTTTTATTGGTTCTCAGTACAACTGCCGATTTCGGGACAACCAGTTGTTTGCCAAGCAGAAGCTGTACTCTGACCTTTACATTCATTCCTTCATATAATCTGCTGTCTCTGTTGCCAATAAAGGCTTTCAGCCGTACCATGCCGTTTTTGTCGATCATGGGATTTATTTCCGAAATATGACCTTCGATTTTGACGTCCGGCAGCGAAAACGGCGAAATCAGTACTTTATAATTCAACTGAATAAGCGACAGTTCATTTTCAAGAATATTAAAGACCACTTCGAGATTGTGATTGTCAACAATCGTGCAAAACGGGTCGCTGCCTGACTGATTGAACTCTTTGACTGTCAAATTTGCAATCACTCCGTCGAAAGGCGCGTAAAGCGAGGCTGCGTCAAGTTTATATTCGGCAGCAATAAAATTATTGCGGCTCTGCTCGTAATTGCTTCTGATTCTGGCGACTTTCAACACTTCGTCGGGAATATTTGCCGTATCGTTCATAAAATAGCCCTGACTGATAAGTGCATCCTGCAAATCCAGTTTTGTCCGCTCCAGCGCCTCTTTTGCCTGCGCTTTGTCTATTTCGAGCTGAAACCTGTCTAATTCGGCAAGTTTTTGACCTTTGACAACCCTGTCTCCATTTTTAACATAAATTTTACGAATAATTTCCTGCGATTTGAATTTTAATTCAGCCTTATTTGCTGCCGCAATTATTCCGTTGGAAATCAGTTCGTAGTTAAAATCTTGAACTTGCAGTAACTGTGTTTTCACCTCGACAATTTTGTCTATTGCTTCGGTAGTTTTTTCGGCAGCCGGTTTTTCGTCCGCTTTTTTTCCGGCGCATGACAGCATAAAAATTGCAGCTGTCAGATAAATGATGTTTTTCAATGTCATATTTTTTTGTATTTACAGTTATAATTTTCGATTAATTTACTCATTTCGCGTCTCATTTCCTCTACCGCCGGCGAATTTATTTTCGGTTCTACGGTCAGGACTGTTTTTGCCGTTTCCCTTGCTTTTTCGTCCAGTCCCATTTCCATATACAGTTTTGCAAGCAGGTAAGATGGATATAACCTGCTTGGTACAAGGTTGCCCGAATAGGCAAAACTGCGCTCGGCGGAGGCATAGTCCTTTAACGATTGATAATTTTTTCCAGCAATAATGTGAAACATCGGGTCGCAGCTGATTTTTGTGGCGCGGGTTATTATTTTGTTGCTTTCTGTATATTTTTCCGATTTATTCAGCGCCTGCGAATATTCAAACAGAAAACGGACTTCGTCGTGCAGATAAATATACTGTTTTGCGTATTCTTCCGAAGCATCTCTGTATAAGCCTGCGTTATACAGTATTTGCGCTTTGCCCCATTTTTTATACGCTTCATAAAGCGGATAACGGTTGTGCAGACAGATGCAGACAGATGCAAAGAGCAGAAAAAATATTGACCCCGAAACTGAAACACTCCACGATATTTTTTTTAAACTTTTGATTGCAACAGTTTTTGGACTGGATACAGTATTACAGCTTGCAAGCAGAAATATCAGCGCTGTTACAAAAGGCAAAACGCTGAAAGGATAGGAAGCTGCGGCAAAAATCAGCAGGGCAACCAATGATGCAACGGCAATATTTCTCTGTTTCAGTCCTGAATATAAAGCATTTACAATTATTGCAACAAACAGCAGAAACGGAACAATTCCCCATTCGATACAGAACTGAAAATACTCGTTAAAACCGTATTCAGGATTTCCCGCCACACGTTTTTCCTGTTCCGAAGCTGCATTGGAAGCAAAATATTCTGCCTGCAACTCTCCATATGCGCCCGAAAAATTTCCAAGCCCAACGCCAAACGGGTATCTGGCGACAGTTTTTGCCGAAATTTTCCATATAAGCAGTCTGCCGTCGGCAGAGTCCTTTTTCAGAAAGTACATGCCTGCGCCTGCTGTTATCAGGCAGGTTAAAACTGCAACAGATGCGAGAATCAGTTTTTTTCGATACCGTTTTATGAACAGAATTACGGAACGCTTTTTTCCATAATACAGACAGGCTGCCATACCGCAGCCGCCAGCAGCCGCCAGCCACGAACTGCGGCTCATTGCAGGAGGCAGCGCCAGAACTGTTGTTATTACCGTCAGAAGCGATAAAATCCACAAAACATAAAAAGGCAGGTAATGCAGGTTTATTTTTTTGCCCAAAACCCGATAATATGCTAACAGATGATAAAATGCCAAAGGAAAAACGACAGCCAGCCAGCCAGAATACGGTCCAGGATTGAAAAATGAACCTGTAATTTTAAATTCTGCATGATTTGAATGGTAAAAACCGTACAGCTGTCCAAGTCCAAGAAGCGCCTCGTACAATCCTGTAAGTATCAGAAAAAAAATAAATAGACTGTTGCTGAAAAATTTCTTTTCCGATAAATAAAACCGGAAATAAACGTAAAGTGGAAACAGCAAAACCAGAATTATGAATTTACCGGAAACGTTTTCGTCGCCCAAAAAATTAATTGCAATACCTGAAACGCAGAGCAGAAAAACAGCAATATCTGTCGGTGTAAACCGGAAAGTTTTCCGTCTTGAAATAAAAAATAAACATGTCGTTACCGGAGACAAAACAGCAAATGAACAGTAAAACCAGAAATATTTGCCGCTTACAGCGCCGTTGGGTATATTGTTTCGGACAATAAATACAGCGCTTAAAAGTAACAAAACAGGTGTTTCAATTATAAAGCGTAAAAAATTTTTCCGTAAATTTGTCATCATTGTTGTAAAATTTATACTTTAATATAATTCTGCATTTTTTCCATAAAAAATTTTTTAATCATTACAAAGAGCCACAAAAGTAGTCAAATAATTTTTAATTCCAAATTAAAGCGATTTAAAAAAGCGTTTCCAGTTATATTTTCCCGTATTCCTGTCCTGCGATTTCCAGATAATAAAAGCTTTGCCTGCAATATGATCTTCGGGAAGCAAACCCCAGTAACGCGAATCGTGCGAATCTGGCGCATAATCGCCGGTAACAAAATAATAATTTTTCAGAAATATGTATCTGTTTAAAGTATCGCCGCCCAGCAAAACCGTTCCGTTTACAACGCTGATTTCCTGCGAAGTTTCATACTCAATCAGATTTTTATACAGTTTTATATTCAGACTGTCGATGCTCAGCGTATCGTTAGCTGCCGGCACGTACAGCGGTCCGAAATTTTTGATATTCCATTTATAATAAACTGTATCATAAGGAAAACAGTTCCATGTGCCGGATTTGGCGTCCTGCTCGCTTTCCATCTGCGATACTTTGAGCTGATTTTCGTAATAGCCCAGAGTGTCGCAACAGTTTTTTACACGGTAAATACCGTTGTCAATATAAAATGTGTCGCCGGCAACGGCAACGCAGCGCTTGGCATAAAACACATTGAAGTCCAAATCCAGTTTATAGTGGTTTGAATATGGAAAATTAAAGACTATCACTTCGTTGCGTCTGATTTTACGGTAACCGCCAAGACGTTTCATCGTAAAATCGCCGTTGAGAAAATCCCAGCTTTTAAAAATTCTCGGTCCGGGAATTTGCTTGTTTATCATCACAAAATCGCCCGGCATAATGGTTGGCGACATCGACCATGTGGGAATTACAAATGATGCCAGTAAAAACACCCTGACAGAAATTCCCAGCAGCATGGCGAAAATTAAAACCAGAACCCCCAAAAGACAGTTTTTCAAAAATCGCTTGACGGATTTTCGTGTAGGACGTTTAAAATATGATTTTATTTTAATGGGAATTTTCATTATAAAAGCGCTTTTTCTGATGTTTGCAAAATACAAAACCTGTAAAAACTGCGATATAAACAATCAATAATCTGTACATTTTCATATCATTAAAATTAAATTTTATAATACAAAGGTAATACAAAAATATTAAATAACAGTAAAAAAATATATTTTAATATCTGTTTTTAATTAAAATGTTTATTTACAATGTATTAATAATTTCGACAATTTGTTATAAATGTTAAAATATATTAACAGACAGGAAAATATTAACCGTAGTATTCTGTTTTTCATCTGTAAAAATTCTGTTTTATATCAGTTGTTTCATAATATTCCCGATGTCGTATCTGCAAAACGTATCAGTATGATATTCATTGGTATATAGAGAGCCATTTAAAAAGTCAATGTCATAAAAAACATTGAATGGATTTGTTATTGTTTTTTCTATTGAAAACAAATTGTCTTTAAATCCTGATTTAACATTAATTTTTTTACCTGTTTTTGCAGATGATAATTAATCCATAAATGCGGAAAATCTTCTTTAATTACTGCAAACACCGCCCAATTGTCCAAAACTAAAAAGAAATTTCAACGTTTCTGCATCTTTGTATAATTAAATAATTATCTAAAATGCAGATACCCACAGGACGCAATATTTCCTTTATTGGAATTTTTTCCGCAATTATACTATATTCAAACGGAAAGTCTGTTTTGAAAACATGTTTTGACGTATCGTTTTCGCATGATAACACCGTAACAATTACGAACAATACCAGTATATATATTTTTTTCATCTATTTATTATCATACACTGACAATCTGTAAATTATCGTATTTTTTAACTGCAAGTTTACTGTTGTTTTTTTTGCAAGCAGTAAAACTTACAGCTATCAGTATTAAGAGAATATTTAAGGACAGTTTTTTTATACAGATTATTCTTATTTAAGTTCATTTATACAAAGCACAAAATTTTCATCTTCAACATACTGTTTTACACTGTCCGGCAAATCCATATTCTGAATATTTTCATATTTGCCCGGATATATATACGAGATGAATTTATTGTCATAAAACCCTGTAATCCAGCTTAAATCTCCGCTGGCAACTTCTTCGCCAATATATAATTCTCTGTCTTTACGGACAATAATAAACGGTTTTGTTTTTAACTTGTCCCACAGAGTTCCTAAAATATAATTATCATTAATTACAGTAAAGTTTTTGAGACAGCAGTAATTCTCATATTTTGCTCTGTTTCCCTCAATATCTTTTTTATCATCATCAGGAACATTTTTTGAACCAAAATCAAAATAATATGCTTTATCAAGCGAGCCTGCTCTGGAAAACTGATAGACATAATTGTCTATTGGTTTGTTGTATAATATGCCTGATTCCGTTTCGACAAATGTGTATCCGGAGATCCAGTATGCGTCGTCAAAATATTCGTCGTATTCAATTAGGGACTGTTCCGTTTTCATGTCAGCGCCGGTTATTGCGAATCTCATATTTTCATTCTCGCCTTTGTTCCATGTTGAAAGACCGAACAGCAACTTGCCATTTGGTAAACAGTGAACGATATCCGCTTCAAAAGGCATGTCTTTTTTGAAAACAAACTGAAGATTTTTATTAAAGACAAATAATCGGTCTGACCCTCCGCCAGTTCCGTCGATGAAGTAAATATCTCCGTTTTCATTTACGTCAAAATCGCTTATCTGCAAATATTCTTCGGGTCCCTGCCCGATTTGTCCCACTCTTCCAATACCGCGACCTTCAATATCAAAAACAATTAATTTTTTTAATCTCTTATCTAAAATGTAAACACGGTTATTACGAATAAATATTTTGTCTATTCCTTTAAACAGGATATTATCACTGGAACTGTCCAATAAAATATATTTTTTATTTTTTATAATGTTTTCAGGAATTATGCCTTCCGTTTTTTTGAAAGACTGGAAATCTACTGTTTCGGTTTCTATATTCAACTTAACCTTCTGTGAATTACAACAGATGAGCAATAATAAACAGGACAGAGATATAATTATTTTTTTGTTAAACATAAAATTTAATTCAGTTTAAATTAACATTCCATGTAGCTACTGTTACAATTGCTAAAACGGCGATACCGTCAAAAATAAACTTTCGTTTAACTCTATTCATCGTTTTTCAATTTTAAAAATTTATAATGATACAAAGATAACACAAAATTTTCATTTCTGTTTTTTTAATTTTTAGTTATATCAATTGTTTAAAAATATTCCCGATGTCGTATCGGCAAAACGTATCAGTATTTGATATGTTTACTTATTGACAGCTCTTAAACATTTGCGCGTATGCTAAAACAAACTGATAAAAATTATATTGATAACCCTTTAAACTGTAAACACAGATTTTTTCTTTTTATTTTGACAGTTTAAATAAAAACAGAATCGGATTGTCGTCTTCCTGTGATTTATCTATCAGAGAACTTAACGGTTCTTTGAATAAATACCCGTTTTCTTTCTTCATTTTTAATTCTGAAACAAGAAGCGGTATTACATGATAATCATCTACTTTTCCATACGCAAGAAATGTAAATACATTCCCTGTCTGTAGATATTTTTGAAAATCGTCGAGTGTGTAATGATATGTTTTTTGATTTACCTTGTCGTAAATACCTATAAACCGCTGTTCTTTTGCAATATAAAACATACACAGATCATCTGCATTTTCTTCTATCT
>JAIROW010000183.1 GCA_031257315.1 Prevotellaceae bacterium | reverse complement strand
ACAAAACCTTAACTAATTTTTGCGCAAAGATATATCGGCAAAAACTGTTGAAATACCACACAAAGTATATTATAGTTTATGTAAAATTAAATATGATATTTGAAAGCATATATCTGGCTGAAAGCCAGAATTTTCATAACCGCCGGTGGTTGACCGGCGGAAGAAACAGTGAGACGATAACGCTGCCTGTAAAGGCAGAACCCTGTGGATTAGAAAATATCAAGTTCTGGCTTTCAGCCAGTTATTTGGGATTATGTTTGTCCGTATGTCAAACGACATACGGTTATGAAAATTCTGGCTTTCAGCCAGTATATACTCAAATAAATTTACATAAACTCTATTGATTTTTTTGCGGTATCAATTAAAACGTCATCAAATTTACATAAACTCTATTATTGCAAAACATTCATACGGAAATTATTACAGCAAAATGAACATACAGACTTTTACTGCTGTTATTGATTGAAAAATTCTTATATGTTTTTTTGAACAGTTTATCAAAAAAAAAACGATTTTAATCTGTTTTTTTTAATATAACAGCCTGATTTCATTAAATTTTTTCACATTTTTTTATATTTGTCGCCGATTTTTCACATTTTTTAAATATCTTGTTTGCAGATATTTATGGAGTATTATGCAAAGAAAATGATGTTTATGTTAATATTTTTTGAACAAAATTAAAAAACATTTTATAATTTTGCCTTTGTAATTTGAATGTTTAATTTAAAATATAAAAATATTTAATGTAATAAATTGTCCTAAAATTAAGTAATTTAATAAATCTGTAAAAACTTGTGCAATATGTGGTGTTACTGTAATGAAATATTAATCGCTGAAAAAAAGTTATTAACAATCCTGTTTTTTAACAGGTTTGGCACGGTTTTTGTAGAGAGAGAGAGAGAGAGAGAGAGAGAGAGAGAGAGAGAGAGACTGATAATCATGTATATACAGAATTTAAATCTGTCATGTTGCTTTGTCGAAAAATTTTTTTTGACAGAGTGTTTTTTATGTTGTATAAAACTGATATTCTAATTTATTAATCATATAATGGATACGTAATGAAAAATTGGTTACTAATTTTGACTTGCATTTTTGCAGTTTTTGGAGCTTCGGCTCAAACGGTTACTGTCAGAGGCGTTGTTGTTGACGAAACGGGCGAAGCAGTCGTCGGCGCTTCTGTTAAGGTGAAAGGCAGCAGTATCGGCGTTGTTACCAATAACGAGGGAAAATTTGCCATAAATGTTCCCGAAAACGGAAGGACGCTGGTTTTTTCCTTTCTCGATTTTCAGTCTGTTGAAAAACAGGCTGTCGATGGAATGACAGTACAGCTGAATACAACGCAGGTGATGGACGAAATCGTCGTTACCGGTATGACTGTTACCGACAAGCGGCTGTTTTCGGGCGCCGCCGACAAGCTGAATCTGGAGCGCATAAAATTAGACGGCGTACCAGACATCAGCCGCGCTCTTGAAGGACGTTCTGCCGGCGTTTCTGTGCAAAACGTTTCGGGTACGTTTGGCGCCGCGCCTAAAATCCGTATTCGCGGCGCAACCTCCATTTACGGAAACTCGAAACCGCTGTGGGTGCTTGACGGCGTTATAATCGAAGACGTTACAGATATTTCTTCAGACGATTTGTCTTCGGGCAACGCAGTAACGCTTATCGGCAACGCTATTGCCGGTTTGAACGCAGACGACGTCGAATCGTTTGAAATTTTGAAAGATGCTTCCGCTACGTCGATTTACGGAGCAAAGGCTATGGCGGGAGTGATTGTTGTTACCACAAAAAGAGGCAAGGCAGGCAGTTCGAAAATCAGCTATACCGGCGAATTTACTTCGCGCATGAAACCCGATTACCGGAATTTCAACATAATGAATTCTCAAGACCAGATGTCGGTGTATAAGGAACTTGAAGAAAAGGGCTGGCTGAATTATGCTTCGGTTATGCGTGCAAGAGAAAGCGGCATTTACGGACAGATGTACAGGCTGATTGACGCATACGATCGCACATCGGGGCTTTTCGGTCTGGAAAACACTCCCGAAGCGCGTAATGCGTATCTGCAAAAAGCGGAAATGAGAAATACCGACTGGTTCGACGAACTGTTTTCAAATTCAATAGTAATGAACCATTCGGTAAGCATTTCTTCCGGTACGGAAAAGACAAGTTCTTATATTTCGATGAGCGTACTGTCCGACCCGGGCTGGCACAAACAGAGTAAAATTAACCGTTATACGCTGAACGCAAATACCCAGCACAAGGTTTTCGACAACTTTACCGTCAATATTGTCGGCAGCGGCTCATACCGCAAGCAGTTTGCGCCCGGTACGCTGGCGCAACAGGACGACGTGGTAGGCGGAAGCGTGTCGCGCGATTTTGACATCAATCCTTACAGCTATGCGCTGAATACTTCGCGTACAATGGGCGTTCACGATACGTTTATCAAAAATTACGCTGAATTTAATATTTTCAACGAATTGGAGCAAAATTATCTTGAACTTGATTTGATTGATGCAAAGTTTCAGACCGAACTGAAATGGACAATTATCCCCGGTCTGGAAGCCGGAGCGCTTGGTGCGCTAAAATATGCAACATCTTCGCAACAGCATCATATAAAGGATAATTCAAACTATGCACGGGCTTTCCGCGCTTTTCAGGATCCCGTTATCCGCGACGATAATCCATGGCTTTACAAAGACCCCGACGTGGCAAACAGCGTTCCCGTTACAATACTCGACGTGGGCGGTTTTCTCGAAAAACGCGAATATAAAATGACCAGCGTTGACTTTCGCTTCTGGGCAAAATACAAGAAAATGTTTGCAAAAGTTCACGGAATAGACATTTACGGAGGCTTGGAAGTAAACTCCATCGACCGCACAAACGACTGGTTCAAGGGCGTAGGCATGCAGTATGCCGACGGAGAAGTTCCGTTTACCAACTATTTAGCTTTCAAAAAATACCGTGAAGAAAACACGCCCTATTTTGAGCTGAAAAACACGTCGAACAGAAGCGCGTCATTTTTTGGAACCATGACATATTCATACAAAGGCAAATATTCGTTTAACGGAACTTTCCGCTACGAAGGCTCGAACCGTCTGGGGCAGTCGCTTGCCGCACGCTGGCTTCCGACGTGGAATGTTTCGGCTGCATGGAACGTTCATGAAGAAAAATTTTTTGAACTGTTCGAGCCTGTTCTCTCGCATCTCAAGCTGCGCACATCTTACGGTCTGACCGCGCAGTCGGGACCCTCGTGGGTGTCAAATTCGATGGTACAGATTTACAGCTACACCCCGTGGCGACCGTTTGCTGCCACAGGCGAATCGGGGCTGGAAATCAAAGAACTCGAAAACAGAGAACTGACCTACGAAAAACAGCACGAATACGATTTCGGGCTGGACGCCGGTTTCATGAACAACAGAATAAACCTCGTTTTCGATTTGTATGACCGCCGAATGTACGACCTTATCGGATACGTTACGACTATGGGCGTTGGCGGCAAAGTTAACAAACTTGCCAATACCGCTAACATGAACTCTCACGGTTTTGAATTTACGCTGTCAACAAAAAACATTGCGACGGAAAATTTCCAGTGGACTACGGACTTTACCTTTTCATACAACAAAAGCGTAATTACCGAGCTTAAAACCATGGATAACATGATGAATTTGATTACCGGCAAAGGTTTCCCGATGAAAGGATACAACAGAAGCTCGCTCTTCTCGATACCTTTTGCAGGGCTTGACAGCGAAGGGCTGCCTTCGTTCAGGTGGAGCGACGGAAAAACAATAGACAAGTCGAATTATGCAGATCTGGATTTTCAGCAGCGCGAAAATCTTGGTTTTCTGAAATATGAAGGTACGGCAGAACCGACGACTACCGGAGGTTTTGGAAACGTTTTTTCGTATAAAAACTTCAAACTGAATATTTTTATGACATATTCATTCGGCAACAAAATCCGCCTCGAACCGGTGTTCAAATATAAATATTCCGATATTGACGCCATGCCCAAAGATTTCAACAACCGCTGGATACAGGCAGGCGACGAACGCTATACCAATGTTCCGGTTATAGCAAGCGCACGTCAACACAAGCAGTATCAGAGCATTAAATATGCCTACAACGCTTACAATTATTCCGATGTACGTGTTGCCGACGGCGGTTTTGTCAGAATGAAGGAAATTTCTCTCGGATACGATTTTTCCCGAAAAATGATTTCAAGGCTGAAAATGCAGAACATGTCTCTCAAATTGCAGGTTACAAACCCGTTTCTCATTTATGCCGACCCGATACTCAACGGGCAGGATCCCGAATTTTTCCGTTCAGGCGGCGTAGCCGTTCCAATGTCTCAACAATATACGCTGACTTTAAGAGTCGGATTTTAAAAATTTAAATTAACGATAAATAATGATAACTGATAAAAATACCATTACAATGAAAAAGACAATATTTTTATTAGCCGCAACGGTTGCAGCAGCCGTATCGTGTAACGACTATCTCGATACTCTTCCCGACAACCGCGTACAGTTAGATACAGAACAAAAGATTGCAAAAATTCTGGTCTCTGCCTATCCGACCGAACTTCCGGTTTTGATGTTTGAACTTATGTCGGACAACATAACCGACAACGGTCCGCAGTATTCTACGGATTATGCCGAACAGACGGTTATCCAGTCGTATCTTTATAAAGATATTACCGATACCGAAGAGGATTCGCCGACACAGGTTTGGAGTAAGACCTATATTGCCATAGCCGCTGCAAACAACGCGCTTGACGCAATCGAAAAAGCCGGAAATCCCGAAACGATGAACGGCTCAAAGTGCGAAGCCCTGCTTTGCCGCGCTTTCGGGCATTTTGTTCTTGTAACTGCTTTCTGCAAAGCGTACAATGAAATATCAAGCGCTACCGACCCGGGAATACCTTACATCACAGCGCCGGAAACATCGGTAAAGCCTGTTTACGGGCGTGGAACGGTTAAAGAGGTATATGAAAAAATAAATCGGGATATTGAAGAAGCGCTGCCTTTACATTCGGACAATTTTGTGCAGCCAGCCTACCATTTCAACCGTCGGGCGGCTTACGCCTTTGCTGCCCGTTTCAACCTTTTCTACGGAAAATGGGAGAAAACTGTGCAGTATGCAACGGAAGCTCTCGGCGACAATCCGGCGTCTCTGTTGAGAGATTTTACAATCCCAGCTCAATATACCATGATAGAAGATGTAAGAACGGCATATCTCAAAGCTGAAAATCCCTGCAATCTCCTGATTATGCCTCAGCAAAGCCTGTGGGGACGGGTTTATACCACTAATGAACGCTACGGTCATTCGCGAAGTAAAACGTATATTACATTCTGGCAGAATTTTCCTTGGAATGGTATAGTTAACGGTATGAGTTCCGCCTGGGGCATCGAACAGAATATCTGGTATCCCAAAATGAGCGAAATATTTGAAATGACAAATCATAGCGCCCAAACGGGAAATGTGCATACCGTGCTTATACAGTTTACGGCAGACGAGGTTCTTGCCTGTCGCGCCGAAGCATACGCAATGCTCAAAGATTACGAAAATGCCACAAAAGACCTCAATTACTGGTATTGGAGAAACTCCGCATCGCATGCGCAGTTTTCCAAAGAAAAGATTTCAGAATGGTATTCTGTGGAACGCCCCAGAAGTCCGCGCTATCCGATCGATTCACGGTTCAGCATAGAACCCGGAATGCAGGAAAACTTTGTACGCGCCGCCCTCGCTATCCGCCGTTTCGACGGAGTGCATACAGGAATGAGGTGGCTCGACATCAAGAGACACGGTATTACGGTGAAACACCCAGTTCTGAAATCGCAGACCGTCGCCGATACCATAACTCTGAAACCTTACGACGATTTGACTGCCATACAGCTGCCTGCCGACGTAATCAGCGCGGGGCTGCCGGCAAATCCGAGAGGAAATTAAATTAATAATAAAGTAAACTGATTGATTTGAATTGTTAAAACTATACGAAATGAAAAAAATATTTTATACACCGGTTTTACTGTTGACGGTTTTTGTACTTGCGTCCTGCGAAAAAGACGAACCGGACTACAACAGGTCGATTTTCGATACCTCGACGCCCGAACTTAATTCGTTCGACAAATGGCTGCGCGACAATTATACCACTCCATACAACATTGTTGTAAAATACAAACTGCACGACGTTGAAACCGATTTCGCCTATAACGTTATTCCGGCAGATTTGACAAAATCGAAACAGATGGCGTTTCTGCTGAAATATCTGTGGATTGACGCTTATCAGGAAGTTGCAGGCGACGGTATTCATTTTGTTCGCGCAAATGCCCCGCGACTTATGCACTATCTTGGCTCGGCTGAGTACGACAACGAAACAATGCGGCTCGGCGTTGCCGAAGGCGGAACAAAAATTACTATTACAGAAGTAAATCATTTGATACCGAAAGATATAATAAAACAGAACTTTTTTAATACCATTCATCACGAGTTCGGGCATATTCTGAACCAGACCATCGACATTCCAGCCGATTTCAGAACCATTACGCCGGCAAGCTATGCGCCAACAACATGGTATAACAGAGACGAATACGAAGCCGCCAGACTGGGATTTGTGTCGCAGTATGCAGGAAAACTGCCCGAAGAAGATTTTGTGGAAGTTCTGGCGCGTTACATTACAAGAACTCCTGAGGAATGGCAGGCTACGCTCGACCTTGCCGGCGACGAAGGAAGCGCCATTATTCTCAGAAAACTGGAAAAAGTACGAAGCTATATGAAAACTTCGTGGAAAATCGACCTTGAAACTCTTAAAAGCGTTATTCAGCGCCGTTCGCAGGAAATTCAGTTTATGGATTTTGACAACCTTGGATTTTAATTATACAGAACAATGAAAAAAATTATAGCATATATTTTATCTCTGACTGCGCTTGCTTCTTGCGTGAAAAGCGCCGACGAAATATTCGACAAACCGGCTTCCGAAAGGGTAGGGGAGGCGATAGACAACTGCCGGAAAATACTTACAGACCAGACAAACGGCTGGCTGGTAGAATTTTTCCCCGAAAAAACGCAGAAATACGGAGGTTTCAACCTGTTTTTTAAATTTGCGGGCGAAAATGCAGTTGTAAGCTCCGAAATCGACCCTGCCGCATCAGATACAAGCGTTTACGAAATTAACTCGGACATGAGCGTCTGCATCAATTTTGTTACCTACAACCCGTCGCTGCACTATTTTTCAAACCCCGAAACCAGAGTCGGCAACACAATCGGACTTGGATACGAAGGCGACTACGAATTTATTATTGTCGAGGCTTCTCCGTCGGAAATCATTCTCATGGGCAAAAAAACCAAAAACCGTATCAGAATGACCCCGTTCCCCGAAAATATAAAATGGACGGACTACTGCAAAACCGTAGAAAAAATTCGCTCCGAACTCAGACCGCAATACTCAGTCGTACTGAATGGAAAAGACACCGTTCTGTTCGATTACAGAAAAGGCGGGTTTAAAATTTCGTATAAAAAAGACGGCGCTAACGTTACCGAAACCGTATCGTATATCTTTACCGATAAAGGTATAAAAATGTACGAACCATTTGAAGTTGCAGGGAAACTGTTTTCAGAATTTACAATGCAGTCCGACTTTAATTTCGCCTCTTCGGGTGCGACACTGGTTGCACAGACGCCCCCCAGATGGCTTCCGATTACGGCATACGAAGGCAATTATACATTGACGCACAACACGATAATGGACGAAACAGGAACAGTTTACACAAAAAACGTAACCCTGACCAGAGATGGAAAAACAGACCAGTTTCTTTTGTCGGGACTTATGCCTTCGCTCGAACTTGACGTTGCTTTGTTCTACGAAATGGGAACCGGCACACTCCTTGTTTATCAGCAGCCGATTTACCAGTTCGATAATAGTAATCTGTTGAATTTTACTGCATGGGATATGGAAACTTACCTGTATCCTAATGCTCTCGGTACTGTCGGACAGTATGTAAGATGGGACGGAGTAACCGCTCCGATAGAACTTGAATGGGTTGATTATGGAGAATTTCCCAATCCGATTGGAGGATTCCTTTTGTGGATAACAACTGCCGACGGCAGAACAAACATCGGGCAATATACCTCCGTACCGATAGATCAAAGACGCTGGACATATATTAAAATGAAAAAACAGTAAATATCATGAGAAAGTTTATAACATATCTTGCGTCTGTATGTCTGTTCGCTTTGCTGACAGAATGTACGGACTCCGAATATAAGGAACAGGACACGCAGTTGAAGGTATTGACTTCGCAGCTCGATTTTGTGGCGGCAGCCGGAACAGGCAGTATTGTCGTCGAAACGGAAGGCAGCCTGACAGCGTCGAGCAGCGCTGAATGGTGCAGCGTATCGGTATCGAAAAATACTGTAAACGTATCGGTAACAAAAAACACGGAATACACAAACCGTACAGCCGTCGTAAAAATCAAATCGGACAGCAAATCGGTTAACGTGCCGGTCGTTCAGTGCGGCGTCCGGTTTATTGTCGGAAACACTTCGCTCAACGTTAGCTATTTAGCCGGAGTTACCAAAATTTCGTCCATCAGTTCCGACTTGCCTTTAAGCATCGAATCGAAAAACGACTGGATTAGAGCAAGTATGGACGGCGACACAATTTATGTTCAGTGCGATGAAAATTCGTTATACGAAAACCGTACAGGCGAAATTGAAATATCAGCAGGCATTGTTAAACATTCGGTTTTAATTATACAGGAACAAAAACCAATTTACTACATGCTGCTGGGCGACTGGTTACTCGAAGTCGAAGACTACTATTTCGGCGAAAGCGTCGTCGAAACGCTTACGTTTACTGAAAAAGAAGCGCCATATTCGTATGATGTTTCAGGACTTGTTATCCCGTCAAGCGTTTTCCAGATAAACTATAATAACAGCGATTTGTCGCTGACAATTGCAAACGCGCAGACCATCGGTACATACGACGGTTACACACTGGTTTTTTCAATGATAAATTCTGGTGTTACTAATTTCAGCGACGAACCCGACGTTCTGTACAAAGGAGTGTGGAACGGCAGTCTGACAAACCCCGAATTTACTTTTACCGACGGCGGCACATGGTCAGACGACACTGTTGACGGAATTATGATAGACGCATACGACGACGGCGGTTACGCAGGACCTGTAGCAATTTATCTTAAATGGAAACTGAAACGTCCATGATATAATTTACAGAATTTACATGTTTAAAAAATATGTTAATCCTGATATAATTTACAGAATAATGCGAATCAATGGTTGAAAACGTTATTTCAGCCCGAATGGGCTAAATTTTCATAACCGCATACAAGCGAAGCGCGGTATGCGGTAGCACAATCGTTCTCATCATTGTCTGAAAGGCAAAACTCTAATGCTTTTGCGATAGAGTTCTGCCTTTCAGACAGTCAGTTGTTGTCGTTTTTAGCCGCAGGCAACGCTATCGCTCGCCTGCGGTTATGAAAATTTTGTCCCTTCGGGACATTTTTACTTCTGATTCGCATTAATTGATAATTGACAATTGATAAAAGCTCGCCTGCTTTTTGATAAAAGCTCGCCTGCTTTTTTGGGAAAGCTCGCCTGCTTTTTTGGGAAAGCTCGCCTGCTTTTTTGGGAAAGCTCGCCTGCTTTTTTGATAAAAGCTCGCCTGCTTTTGATAAAAGCTCGCCTGCTTTTTGAAAAAGCTCGCCTGCTTTTTTGGGAAAGCTCGCCTGCTTTCAATATTGTCAATTATCAATTGTCAATTATCAATTTATTTCAACGTCCAATGTGCGATTTTTAATTTTGTTGCGGCGTTTGATTATACTGATTATCAGCCGATAGTTATATTTATTTGAGTATTTCGATTTTTTCATTTTACTTTGCAGAAACAAAGTTAAATGTAAGATGAAAAGTTTGGTATCAATTAACGACTTGTCGAAACTCGAAATAGAGTCGATTTTGGACATGGCTGCGGGTTTTGAGGCTGCTACTAACCGGAAACTGCTTGGCGACAAGGTTATTGCATCGATATTTTTTGAACCGTCAACCCGAACACGTCTGAGTTTTGAAACTGCGATAAACAGGCTTGGCGCAAGGGTTATCGGTTTTTCCGAAGTCTCGAATACAAGCGTTTCCAAGGGAGAATCGCTGAAAGATACCATAAAGATGATTTCCAACTATGCCGACATGATAGTGATGCGCCACCCGCTGGAAGGCAGCGTCAGATATGCAAGCGAAATATCGGCAGCGCCGGTAATCAACGCCGGCGACGGCTCGAATCAGCACCCGACGCAAACTCTGCTTGACCTGTATTCAATAGTCAAAACGCAGGGTCGGCTGGACAGCCTGCACATAACGATGGTCGGCGACCTTAAATACGGACGCACGGTTCATTCGCTGCTGATGGCGATGTCGCATTTCAATCCCGTTTTCCGGTTTATCGCTCCAAAAGCAATGGCGCTGCCCGACGAATACAAGAAATATCTGAAATCGAAAAATATATCTTTTGAAGAGCATGTCGATCTGGTTTCAAATATCGGCGATACAGATATTATATACATGACGCGGGTTCAGAAAGAACGCTTTTCAGAGCCGATGGAGTACGAAAAACTGAAACACACATACATACTGCGCAATGCCATGCTTGTAAATTCAAAACCCGGAATGAAAGTCCTGCATCCGCTGCCCCGCGTGGGCGAAATAGCCGAAGATGTGGACAACAATCCGAAAGCGTATTATTTTGAACAGGCGCGAAACGGAGTATTTGCCCGCATGGCTGCAATCTGTTATCTGTTCGGTATTAACAATATATAGCAAACAGCGCGGTATTCAAAAAAAAAGATATTACAAGAGCCATGATTCTGATTTACTTCATTATTGCCATCACTGTTTGCGGACTGATTTTAAAGTCGGACAGACAGAAAATATTCAGCCTGACCCTGACATTTCTTGCCGTTCAGACTCTGTTTTTGCTGCATACCGTACTGAACAGAGACTGCGTAGAACTGGGCGTTTTCAGATACGACAGTCTTGGAATACTGTTTTTCGGAACAATGATTCCAGTTTCGATAGCCGTTTTTCTGCACGGGAAAAAATATCTCGACAACGAAACCGTGAAACAGCTGCGCATCTATCACGCATCGTTTGTGTTTCTGTGCATGTCGCTGACCGGCGCATATTTTTCCGACAACGTTACGCTGACATGGGTTCTGATAGAAGCAACCACGCTGACCGCCGCGCTGCTCATATATCACAGAAGAACTCCGAGAGCGCTTGAAGCCGCATGGAAATACGTGTTTGTCTGCTCAATAGGAATACTGATAGCCTATCTGGGTATCCTGTTTCTCAGCATAATGCTGAAAAACCGTCACGGCGGCATGTCATTCGACAGCCTTGCGGCTGCAATACCGTATGCCGATCCTCTGTATCTTAAACTTGCATTTGTACTGGTATTGACGGGTTACAGCTGTAAAATGGAGTTTTTTCCGCTCTATCCCATCGGCATTGACGCCAACCATGCCGCGCCCGCTCCAATGAGCGCTTTTCTGTCAACCGCGCTTGTCAACATGGGATTTGTTTCAGTACTGAGAATATACAGACTGATGTCCGCTTCTCCCGTTTTTGAATGGACGCAAAACGTGATGTTTGTAGCCGGAATGGCAAGCCTCATTGTGTCGGCAATATATATCGCTCAGGTACGGCACTGCAAACGCCTGTTTGCATACTCTACCGTCGAAAATATGGGACTCGTGCTTCTGATTCTTTCGGTTGGAAAGGCGGGTATCCCTTATGCCGTTTTTCACATGCTGATGCACTCGCTGATAAAATCGACAGCCTTTTTGAGACTTTCAGAAATCGGCAAGACATACAAATCGTACAAACTGGAAAATATCGGCGGATACCTGCATTTTTCAAAAAGCGGGTCAACCGTACTGCTTCTCTGTCTTGTCGGTTTGACAGCCATACCTCCGTCGGCGCTGTTCATATCCGAAATGTTTGTTTTTACGGAACTGAGTAAAAATATCCCCGTACTGATATGTCTGATACTGACATCATGTATAATTCTGTATTTTCTGTGTCATAAATTTTTAAAAATGATTTACGGACAGCAACCCGACAGTAAAATATATAGCTCCGACGACAGATTGCTGCTGTTTTCGCAGGCTGTACTGCTCGGACTGTTTTTTATAATGGGAATCTGCCAGCCTCAATGGTTTATGGATATGATATACGAATGTATGAATTAATTAATGCAAATCAGGGTTTGCAAACGTTTTTTTAGCCCGAACGGGCAAAACTTCTCGCTGTCCGCAGGCAAAAACCGCAGGCAACGCTGCGCTCGCCTGCGGTTATGAAGGTTCGGCTTTTCAAGCCGTGTTTTGACACAAAAGGGCGGTTGACTTTGTCAAAAAAAGCAGATAATTTATGCGCCAACAAAAGATTTATTACCAAAAGTACAACTGCAATTGCCGTTCAAATAAAAAAATCTTTTGTTGTGAAATAATTTGTCATTCTTATAAAAGTAAAAATGAAATAGGGCAAAATCAAAACTGTCGTAACTATACACGGCACATACCGGCGTAATATGGCAAACTGCGCAATGTTCATAAAACAATGAATAAAAATGCCCATAAACAAGCCAAGCCAAAGAAAATACCATTCGAAAATGACAGCATAAAATGTAATAATACTGAAAAGAATAAGTTTTTTGAAATGCAAAAAACATTAAATTTTTACGCTTTCCAAATAAACGGTGTCGGGACAAAGAGCAGCTTCGTTGTCCCATTCAATGCTTAAACCGTCGGGGTGTACAGAATTGAACAGCGACAAATCTTTCAACTCCATGAAAATGCCTTTGTCCAAATAAGGTTTCACATCAAAAATTCCTTCTTCGCCGTTCTTAAACCACAGGTGCAAGGTGTAATCCTGTTGCGGTTTTACGTCTATAACTGTTGGATTCATAACATTTTATTTTAATGGTTCAATTTTGAAAACAGGTTGTCCTTCTTTTGCAAGTTCCCAATTGGCAAGCAAATCTTCCTTATGTATCAGCATCCATGCCTGCACAAGTTTTGCCTTGTCGGATTTCAATTCGCCTTCGATAATTTCGCCATCAAGTATTGAAAACACAGCCCATTCGCTCTGATATTTAACGTGAATATGGGGCGTGTGGTGTCGGATATTATCGTACTGATAAAGATAAATTATCAATCCATAAAACATTGAAATTGCTGCCATAATTTTATTTTAATATTCAGGTGCGAAGATACGAAAAAGTTTTGGATATTCAGGTGAAAAATATTTTCCCTCGCATAATGCCTTAATATAAAGTCTTTTCCATTTTTGTGTAATAATACCTGCCAAATAATGACGCTGCCGCTATTACAATAAAGGTAACGAAAACATATAAAAATAAATCTAATATTTTTTAGCACGCAGATAATGCAGATTAAACGGATTTACGCAGATTTTTATTTATTTTGCCCTGTATATTTTTATATGATTTTTGATTTTTTTCATCGCCCAATCGTAGTGGCTTGCGGTTGCGGGCGTTTGATAATTCTAATTTTAACTGTGCAAAGATATATATTTTTTCGGATATAGATAATGCGGACTTTTTTTCGTTGTCCGCAGGCAACGCTACGCTCGCCGTGCGGTTATGAAAATTCGGCTTTTCAAGCCGGTGTTTTGTCTTTCGGGCGGTTGATAATTTTATTTTTTAGCGCGCGGATAACGCGGATTTATTTTTCATAAAATCGTTCCAAATCAAATATACTTCCTGTCTCTCCTGCTATTATTTTCTTGTCCATAACCGTCTAATTTAGTAGTTAATGTTCACAAAAACAATTGTTTTCCTGTTTTTATGAAACCACAAACAACAATTATATTT
>JAIROW010000145.1 GCA_031257315.1 Prevotellaceae bacterium | reverse complement strand
GCTGCCTGAGCCTGCCACATAAACCAGATCACTGCCGTGGGGATTCCAGGCTGCGCCGGTATCGACGGTTTTGCCGCTGTTTGGCGAAGGCGTTTTTTCGCCGTCCTGTGAAGGCGTGTCGCTGCTGTTCTGCGGAGCTTTGTTGACGTTGTCTGACGGAGCAGCCTCAATGCCGCCGCCAAGCAGTCTGGCAGCAACGGTTTCCGACATTTTTACCAGCGAAGTCATGTCGTTCATATTTCCGTCCACATCTGCAAATTCGACAGCTTCCATGCGGTCGGCGTCAACCAGTCGTGCAGAGATATATTTTGCACCGAAGGCTTCTACAACTTCTGCTACGCAAACGAAATTAACTCCAAGTTCTTTTCCCATGCGTCCAATCTGGTTATCATCAACATTGCCCGAACGCTGATAGTTCTGTTCTTTACGCAGCATCGCAATAATGGCGTCCGTCCGTTCCACCGCGCTGTATTTGCCGTTTTTTATGATAGCCTGCACTAATTTAGAACCGATAACCTTGTTAATATTGTCATTGGTGCCGCCCGTTACATATACGGCGACTTTCTGTTTTTCTTCAGGCTGTGCGTTTCCCTGTACTGCAAACATTCCTGCGTACAGTGTTGCGAACATTAAAATAAATACCGTTCTCATAAATTACAATTATTATATATCTTAATTTTCTGTTTAATCTTTTATTTTCCAAACTCTGATTAATATCTAATTTTTGATTGCCGGAATAATATTTTCAACAATTTTGTTTGCAAGTTCCTTAAAAGCTTCTTCGGTTGCTCTGGAGCGGTCATTGTTTGACCAGCCGCCTTTGCTTTCGGCAATTTTGGGTTTTAATGTTTTCTGCGTATGTGCGTTGTAAACGCTTGCGGTAGCGGCTGCATAGCAAAAAACAAAATTTTCAGGGGCGTCGCTGCAACGTTTAAGGCTGGCGTCTATTTTGACAATGTAATCGGCTTCTTCTTCTATTTCTATAAAATTGCAACCGCAACCATGTTCTGCCAACATTCCGGGCAAACGGTCGGCAATGTGTTGAGTCGGCTCTCCGTTTACCGTTTCGTTATATTCCATATAAATGTATATGCTGTTTTCAAGGTCAATTACAGTTTGTTCAAGAGTATTTCGCAGACTTTCGCTACGGTTTTGCTGCAAAACATTTTCGTCGGTCTGTTCATCGATGGCGGTAAGCAGATTTTGTGCGCAGGCAATTTTTGCAAAAGATTCGATAATGCTCTCACATTCCTTGCGGGCTTTAATTTTATAGCCTTTCGATTTAAATCCGTCGGCAGTTTGCAGCGCTCCCTCGACCCTGTTCAGCCATAACGAAATTTGTTTCCGGTAATAGGCGCTCAATTCGGTTTTGCTGACAAATGCAAAAGCGTAAACAGTGCGTGTCTTGCTGTCGTAATAAGTTTCCAATTTGCTGCCGGCAAGTTCGGTTTGCGATTCTGTCTGAATAATTGACGAGAATGTCGAGCGAATCTGTTCTTCGATATCGCTGCCTCCTGTACTTGTGTCGGTCGAGGTTTTGCGGCTGTTTACCATTACGCGCACGCGGTCAGACAGTTCGCCGAGCGCCAGCTGTTTTGCTCGGTTCAAAGCCTTTTCCTGTTCTTCGCCGCTGGCAACCGCTGTTTCTGCAAATCCGGTATAGTATTTGTCCTGTGAATACTGCAAATTCCGTACATCGCCGTCGAGCCACAGCGGAGGGGCGCTTCCCTGCGCCATGACAGCGCAGGGAAAAAACGCCACACATGCTGTGATTGTAAGAAAGAATTTATTTATGCGTTTCTTCATATTCCTTCAAATCCTTTTCAAATGCCTTCATGTAACGGTCGAAATCGTAGTCGGCTTTGAGCAGTTTTTCCTCCGACATTGCATCGTACATCTGTTTCACAACCTTCTGTTTTCCAAACTCAATGGTTATATAGCAGTTATAAGAACCGTTCTGCGGGTCAACCGTATATTTTTCGCATGAAGTGCGGTAGCCTGTAACATCGGCTTTGGCAATCAGCTTTGAAACGGTAACTACTTTGTCGTGAAACTCTTCGCCGTCGGCGTTAACAGAAACGCCAACCTTCATGTTTTCCATTGCCATTACCCCTGCCAGTTTTGAAGCCAGATTTGCCAGCGCATTCTGGTAGGCGCGGTCTTTGCACATGGTGCGGTCTTTACTGTTGCCCGTACCGCCGATACGCAAAAATTCCAAATCGGAATCGATGCCCGAACAGGGGAAAGTAATTTCCACTTCTGCCGGCACGCCCAGCTGTTTCTTCATTTCTTTCTTGTCGGTTACAGACACTGACGAAGCCTTTGAACCTCCGCAACCAGCTGTTATAATTGCTGCCACCGCAATGACTGCAACATACGACAGAACATTTTTTATACTGAAATCTCGTATAAAATTAACTCTGTCCGCACTGTTTTTCGTACCTGTACCGTTTTTTTTAATGGTTTCTGTTTCCATTGCGCTCAATCTGTTTGCGCTACTACAGTTTATGAAATCTCTTTTCATGATATAATTATTATTGATTTAAAATTTTTGCTTTTATTCGAGCTGTGGTTTTTTATAACGAAAACAGGACAGGAATTTTCGTTCCTCTCTGTTTCTGTACATGACGGCTTTTCAGTCCCGTATTTAATGGAATAAATATAGCGTAACTCGCTGATTACTTCTCTCTCTCTCTCTCTCTCTCTCTCTCTCTCTCTCTGGTAAAAATTGAACTGTACGTACAAACCATATTCAGGCTGTCAAAAGCGACGGCTGTTGAAAGATTTTTCGCGGTATGTTCCAAATTTCGACGCATCGATTACACTGTTTCTTTTTTTACAATTTTAAAAACTTTGCTGTTTTTACATTAAATTATTCCGGTGCAAATGTACATATTAATTTTTAATTTATGTTAGAAAAATGCTTCAATAATTTTAATTTTTTTCATTATAATATTTTAAACAGTTATAAATAAGGTATTTATTGGTTACGTAAAGTTCAAAGATTTTTTTTACGTGCAGCTGTCATTACAGTTAAAATCGACAGGATATTGGCGCGATTTACATGGGCGCGATAAACCGCACCCTTAAATCCGCATCATTTACCGATATATCATTCCGGCGCTGGCTACGAATTTTAAGCCAATTGCTGCGACGGCAAATTTACATTAACTCTAAAATGTTGCAGTATAAAAACAGAACATAGAGTTTTATAAATAATGCGAATCAAGGGTTGAGATGTCTTGAATGGGCTAAATTTTCGTAACCGCAGGCGAGCGTAGCGTTGCCTGCGGCATTGCGAAAGCGCGGAACTTGCTCGAAGGGACATTTTAACTCCTGATTCGCATAAATCAGCAAAAAAATATTTGGAAATAGCAAACCTGCAAACAGATATTTAAAATACTGACAGCAGACGCCTGCAACCGTCCATTTGGCTGTTCCATAATTTTATGCTATCTTTGTGCTGAAGAATTTTTTAAAATGATACGCTTATGACAGTTATTCGCAAACTCCCTATCGGGATTCAGGATTTTGAGAAACTGCGCACCGGAAATTTTCTGTACGTGGACAAGACTCGCTATCTCTACAATTTGGCAGAATCCGGCGTTCCCTATTTTCTTGGGCGTCCGCGCCGTTTCGGGAAAAGCCTTTTCCTTTCGACGCTCAAAGCATATTTTCTTGGAAAAAAGGAACTTTTCGACGGACTGGCTATTGCAGAACTTGAAAAGGAATGGATTGAGTATCCCGTAATTTACATTGACCTCAACAAGGCAAGCTATCAGAGCGTACAAACCTTAAATGCCGTTTTGGACGCTGTTTTGATGGATTATGAAAAGGAATGGGGCGTAGAAACCGTATCGACAGAATTGTCCGTGCGTTTTGACCGGGTGATTTCCCAAGCCTTCAAAAAGACCAACCGCAAAGTAGTGGTTTTGATAGACGAATACGACAAACCGCTGACCGGTACAATGGACAATGAAAAACTTAACGATGAAATACGCGAAATTTTGAGAGGTTTCTACGGCGTACTTAAAAGCGCCGACGCTTACCTGCGTTTTGTTTTCCTTACCGGCGTAACAAAATTCTCCAAAGTTAGCGTATTCAGCGAACTGAATCATCTGAAAGACATCAGTATGGGCTTCCGCTATACCGGTATTTGCGGAATAACCGAAACGGAACTTGTCAAGTATTTCGAGCCTGAAATTAAGGCACTGGCAGATAAAAACAGCATGACGCGCGAAGAAGCGCTTAACAGATTGAAAACACTGTACGACGGATACCATTTTGCCAAAAACAGCGACGGCATGTACAACCCGTTCAGTCTGTTGAACACTTTTGACGATATGGACTTTGGCAATTACTGGTTT
>JAIROW010000144.1 GCA_031257315.1 Prevotellaceae bacterium | reverse complement strand
TGTAAAGGCAGAACCCTGTGGAGCAGAAAATATTCAAGTTCTGGCTTTCAGCCAGTTTTTTGGGATTATGTTTGTCCGTATGTCAAACGACATACGGTTATGTAAATTCTGGCTTTCAGACAGTATATACTCAAATAAATTTACATAAACTCTATTGTTTCCAAAATTACAGACCGTCTCATATCTCGGCAGGTATCTCGAAGAAATATAAAAAAAATTTCTGTCTGCCGATGCGGAAATCAATTTTTGTAGATTACAATTTACTGATAACAAGCATGTTATGTGTTTTGTTGACAATTGATTGCAAAATTTGTAATTTTGCAAAAAATTTGGTTTGAATTGATGAATACTGAAAGTTTTTTGGCTAATGTCGAAAATTCGCTGAAAACGCATGGAAATTTGCCGGCATTAACCGATTTTAAGGAAAAAACCGTAACTTACGAAGATGTTGCATACAGAATTGCAAAACTTCATGTCATGTTTGAAATTTATGGTCTGAAAAAAGGCGATAAAATCGCTCTGACTGGCAAAAATTCGGTAAACTGGGCTGTAAGTTTCCTTTCTGTCGTTACCTGCGGAGCTGTGGCTGTGCCGATTTTGCATGAATTTACCGCCGAAAATATTCATAATATTGTAAATCATTCAGATGCGACGATTCTGCTTGTGGACAAACATTTGCTCGAACAGCTTGATATTTCGCAAATGCCGGAACTGGGGCTTGTCTTGCTTGTCGATGATTTTTCGATTGTCAAATCTAAAAAAACGGACGTATCGAAACAGAAAATCGACAGCGTAATGAAGGAAAAATATCCGGAAAATTTTTCGGTCGAAAATATTAATTTTCATAAAGATACGCCGGAAGAACTGATGATGATAAGCTATACTTCCGGCACAACGGGCTATTCAAAGGGCGTAATGCTGCCTTACAGAAGTCTGCTTTCAAACATGCGTTTCGGCGAAGAAGTTTTGCCGAACCTGAAAACCGGCGATTCTGTCGTCTCAATGCTGCCGATGGCTCACATGTACGGGCTGGCGTTTGAATTTTTATACGAATTTATCAAAGGCTGTCATATCCATTTTCTGTCGCGTCTGCCGACTCCTCAAATAATTCTCGACGCTTTTTCGACGGTAAAACCTCGACTTGTTGTAACTGTCCCACTGATTGTTGAAAAAATATTTAAAAAACGTCTTGCGCCGGCAATAAACAGACCGGTAATGAAAATCGCGCTCAGGCTGCCGCTGCTCAATCAGTTTATACTGAAAAAAATCAACAAAAAACTTGTAGCATTGTTTGGCGACAGGTTTATTGAAGTAATAATTGGCGGAGCGTCGTTCAACGCCGACGCTGAAAAGTTTTTTAAACGTATAAAATTCAGATACACCGTCGGATATGGAATGACCGAATGTGGACCGATAATTGCTTACGAAGACTGGTCGAAAACGCCTCTGTATTCGTGTGGTAAAGCCGCTCCGAGAATGGAAATCAAAATCAATTCGCCCGACCCCGAAAATATTCCGGGCGAAATTATGACGCGCGGCGACAACGTCATGCTCGGTTATTACAAAAATCAGGAAGCAACAAATCTGGTTCTGACGCAGGACGGCTGGCTCAATACGGGCGATTTGGGAATTATAAACAGCGACGGTTATCTTTTTATAAAAGGACGTTCAAAAAACATGATTCTTGGCGCTAACGGACAGAACATATATCCCGAAGAGATTGAAAGCAAGCTGAATAACACGGATTTGATTTCCGAATCGCTGATAATTGAAATCAACGGAAAAATTGTTGCACTTGCATATCCTGACAGCGACGCCGTTGCCAGCGGAAATTTTTCGCAAACGGAAATCACTGCAAAAATGGAAGAAATTCGCGTGGAAATCAACCGGCATTTGCCAGCGTACAGCCAAATATCGCAGATAAAAATACAGATGGAAGAGTTTGAAAAAACTCCGAAAAAAAGCATAAAACGCTATCTTTACGGTTAAATTTTTTTAGATAATTGATTTTGAATGAACTGGGAACACATAATAAATGACTATGCGGAATACATTGGTCTTGAAAAGTCGCTTTCTGCGGCGACAATTTCTGCTTATGGAGCGGATTTGAAAAAACTGCAAACGTTTATGACCGACCGCTCTGTCGAACCCGAAAAGGTTACAATGGAAGACATTGAATCGTTTCTGTCGAACATTTACGACAGCGGACTGAGCCGCGTTTCGCAAGCCAGAATATTAAGTGGAGTTCGTGGATTTTTCAAATATATGCAAACGGAAGGATACATAAAAACGTCGCCCGCAGAACTGATAAATTCTCCAAATCCGGGCAGAAAACTTCCAGACGTGCTTTCGGCAGACGAAATCGACGCAATTATTGGCAGCATTGACGTCAGCCAGCCCGAAGGACACAGAAACAGGGCAATAATAGAAGTGCTGTACGGCTGCGGATTACGAGTTTCGGAACTGCTTTCGCTTCAGCTGTCCTGCTATTTTCCCGATAAAGGTTTTTTGAAAGTAACGGGAAAAGGCAATAAGGAACGGCTCGCGCCAATCGGTTCGCAGGCTATAAAAGCCGTTGAAATATACATAAGTCTGCGAAATAAAATGAAAATAAAACGGGATTGCGAAAACATTCTGTTCCTCAACAGACGCGGCAAAAAACTGACGCGCACAATGATTCTTATTATGGTTAAAAATGCCGCCGTCGCCGCAGGAATAACAAAAACTGTCAGTCCGCACACATTCCGACATTCGTTTGCAACCCACCTGATAACCGGAGGCGCAGACCTCAGAGCCGTACAGGAAATGCTCGGTCATGAATCAATTATCACAACCGAAATATATACGCATATCGACCGGCAACATCTTAAAGAAGTAATAAAAATGCACCCGAGAGCAACGGTTGTTTAGAGTTTTAGAGTGTAGAGTTTAGAGTTTTAGAGTGTAGAGTGTAGAGTTTTAGAGTGTGGAGTTTAGATATAAATAGACAATTTTTTAATTTTTAATTTTTAATTTTTAATTTCAGATATGAATGGACGATTATACCTTGTGCCGTCGCCTTTGAACGACTCGAATTTCGACGGCTGTATTCCAGAAGAAGTAAAGAATGTTGTCGGTCGGTTGAAATATTTTATAGTTGAAGACGTGCGTACAGCTCGCCGGTTTCTGTCGGGATTAAAAATACAAACTCCGATAAGCGAACTTAATTTTTCGATATTCAACGAACATACTCCTGTCGAAGAAGTTCCAGCGCTACTGTCGCCTGTTTTTCAGGGAAATGACGTCGGTTTGCTGTCCGACGCAGGTATGCCCTGTATAGCCGACCCCGGCGAAGAACTGGTGCGTTATGCCCATTCCCGCGACGTATGCGTTGTTGCATTAAGCGGTTCGTCGTCGATTTTTATGGCGCTGGCAGCGTCGGGACTGTCGGGCGAAAAATTTTCGTTTGAAGGATACCTGCCGGTAAAAATGCCGGAACTGATAAAAACTCTCAAAAAACTGGAACAGTCGTCGCGCACCGAGCAGCAGAGCAAAATTTTTATCGAAGCGCCGTACCGCAACGCAAAAATGCTTGAAACAGCCGTAAATACATGTATGCCCGAAACTTTTCTGTGCATAGCCTGCAATCTGACTTCTGACGGATTTGTCAAAACAAAAAAAATCAGAGAATGGAAAAATAATATTCCCGATTTGAACAAAAAACCGTGCATATTTATTCTGCAATCGTTTGCATGAAAACTTTCACGCTAACATAATTTCCTTCATTTCAACGCCCCAAGCAGCCTGATATTTGCCGCTATATTTTCTTTGTTTTACTGATTATCAGGCTGTTAAATGTCAGTATCCGGATTTTCCATGCTTTTGGCTTCGTTCCATATTTCGTCCATTTCTTTTAAAGTCATTGATTTGAGAGAACGTCCCTGCCTGATGGTTTTATTTTCGAGATATGTAAAACGGTTTATGAACTTGCGATTTGTACGTTCAAGAGCGGTTTCGGGATTTATTCCGTACAGTCTGGCGGCATTTATCAGCGAAAAAAACAGGTCGCCAAATTCATCTTCCATTTTATTTTTATCCATCTCTCCGATTTCGTGCATCAGTTCCTGCTTTTCTTCGTCTATTTTTTCCCATACCTGTTCTCGGTTTTCCCAGTCAAAACCGACAGCGGCAGCCTTTTCCTGTATTCGGCACGCTTTTATAAGCGCCGGCAACGAAACCGGAACTCCCGAAAGCACTGTCCTGTTTCCGTCTTTTTCTTTGATTTTGAGCTGTTCCCAGTTTTTTACAACATCTTTTGCTCCATCGACTTCAATTTCTCCAAAAACATGAGGATGCCGGTATATCAGTTTGTCGCACAGAGAATTAATTACATCTGAAATATTGAATTTTGACTGTTCGCAGGCAATTTTTGCGTAGAAAACTGTATGCAGCAAAATGTCGCCCAGTTCTTTTTTTATTTCATCAAAATTTCCGCGCATAATTGCGTCGGATAGTTCATATACTTCTTCGATTGACATGGTGCGCAGAGAATCAATGGTTTGCTCCCTGTCCCATGGACATTTTTCCCGCAGTTCGTCCAGAATATTCAGCAGCCGCTCAAAAGCGGGTAAATGTTTTTTATTATCCATTGTAATATTATTTATAATCAAAAAAATCCGATAAATCTGCCTCTTTTTATTTATTAACCTTTGCCCATGTATCTTTAAGAGTGGCAGTACGGTTAAAAACCGGTTTACTGCCTGTCGAATCTTTGTCCATGCAAAAATAACCTGTACGTTCAAACTGTACTTTGTCCATGATTTTTAAATTTTTAACCGAAGGTTCAAGATATGCCGTAACTTTTTTTAATGAATCGGGATTCAAAAAGTCCTTATAATCTTTGTCTTCCGGAATATTATCCATAAATGGTTCGGTAAACAGTCGGTCAAAAAGTCGAACTTCGGCTTCGACAGCATCTTGCGCCGAAACCCAGTGAATTGTTCCCTGCACTTTCCGTCCGTCGGGCGAATTGCCTCCGCGCGAGGCGGGGTCATAAGTACAGTGAATTTCAGTCAGTTCGCCGTTATTGTCTTTCACAGCGCCTGTACATTTTATAATGTAGGCATAGCGCAGACGCACTTCGTTGTCGGGGGAAAGTCGAAAATATTTTTTCGGGGGATTTTCCATAAAATCGTCCCGTTCAATATAAATTGTTTTTGAAAACGGAATTTCGCGCGTGCCGGCGTTTTCGTCTTCGGGATTGTTGATTGCCGTCAAATTTTCCGTCTGCCCGTCGGGATAGTTTGTAATGACGACTTTCAGAGGGTTAAGCACTGCCAAATAACGGTTTGCGCGTTTGTTTAAATCTTCGCGCAGGCACCATTCCAGCAGCGACAAATCAATGACGTTATCGCGTTTTGCCACGCCGATTTTTTCGGCAAACATGCGGATACTTTCGGGCGTGTAACCGCGACGGCGAATACCGCAGATGGTCGGCATTCGTGGGTCGTCCCAGCCCGAAACGCAGTTATTTTTAACAAGTTCGAGCAGTTTTCGTTTGCTCATTACCGTATATGTCAGGTTCAGACGGGCAAATTCGTACTGATGCGACGGAAATATTTCGAGTTTTTCGATAAACCAGTCATACAGAGGACGGTGAATGTCAAATTCGAGCGTACAGATTGAATGAGTTATGTTTTCGATGGAATCGCACTGTCCGTGAGCGTAATCGTACATTGGATAAATGCACCATTGATTGCCGGTACGGTGGTGTTCCGAGTGAATTATTCTGTACAGAATCGGGTCGCGAAACAGCATGTTGGGGTGAGACATGTCGATTTTTGCCCGCAAAACTTTTGCTCCGTCGGCAAATTCTCCGGCACGCATACGTCTGAACAGTTCAAGATTTTCTTCCGCGCTTCGGTTTCGATACGGGCTGTTGATTCCGGCAACACTTATTGTACCGCGCGTTTGACGGATTTCTTCCTGCGTCTGGTCGTCAACATAAGCCAGTCCCTTTTCAACAAGTTTAACAGCCCATTCATAAAGCTGTTCAAAATAATCAGACGCATACAGTTCTTCTGCCCATTCAAAGCCGAGCCACTTTATGTCTTCCTTTATCGAATCGACATATTCGACGTCTTCCTTGACAGGGTTTGTATCGTCGAAGCGCAGATTGGTTTTGCCGCCGTATCGCAGAGCCAGTCCAAAATTCAAACAGATTGATTTTGCATGACCGATATGCAGATAACCGTTGGGTTCGGGCGGAAAGCGCGTTACAACGGATTTGTATTTTCCTGAATTTAAATCATCTTCAATTATTTCTTCAATGAAATTCAATGTTTTAACTTCCGGCGTTTTTTCTTTCAACATAACACAGTAAAATTTTAATCAAGTATATAATATAACCAGTTTATCCTTGTATTTTGAATTGCAAAAGTAGTGTTTTTTTTTGATATTCATTAATACGGACGGATTTTTTGCAATATAAGCGTACAAAAAGCGCAAAAAACAGGTACTGTGTTAATCTCCCAAAAAAAGCGACAAAAAGCATTACCTTGACAGACAGCATGAAAATATTTTATGAAAAATATGCCGGTTTTCGGTTTCGGGAAAATAGTTCTCCTAATTTTGTTGGAGTTTTTAGCACGCAGATGACGCAGATTTTTAAGATTTACGCAGAAATTTAAGTAATATGAATCTTAATTTTGTTGGAGTTTTTAGCACGCAGATAACGCAGATTTTTAAGATTTACGCAGATTAAGTAATATGAAAAAAGTAATATGTTATGTAATATTGTATTACTGTTATTTTTCAAACATAAAATAATCAATAAAAATCTGCGAAAATCTTAAAAATCTGCGTTATCTGCGTGCCAAAAATTGTCTCCGTCTGCATGTAGCGGCAATATTATTGTTTATACATTGATTTTCAGCATTGTTAATAACTTCTGAATAAGTTTTATGACTATTTTTGTTTTCATATATGACGGATTTTGTAACTTGCCGCGAAATTTTTAATAGTAAAAAGAACGTAAAATATTAACAGCAACCGGAATATGGAAATTACTAAGGACGGTAAAAACGGTAAAAACGTTTATTCTTACGACGAATGTATGGATGCAAGCATTGCATACTTTAATGGAGACGAACTCGCAGCAAAAGTGTGGGTCAGCAAATATGCCCTTAAAGATTCGTATGGAAATATATTTGAACTGACTCCCGACGACATGCACCATCGACTTGCCGGCGAAGTGGCAAGAATTGAGCGAAAATACGAAAATCCTCTCGATGAAAACGACATTTACCAGTTATTCAGAGGGTTCAAATATATAGTGCCGCAGGGCGGTCCGATGACCGGAATAGGAAACGATTATCAGATAGCCTCACTGTCGAACTGTTTTGTTATCGGACACGATAAACCAGCCGACTCATACGGAGGCATAATACGTATGGACGAAGAACTGGTGCAACTGATGAAACGTCGCGGCGGAGTAGGACTCGACCTGTCGGGAATACGCCCGAAGGGAAGTCCGGTACTGAACAGCGCCCTGACTTCAACAGGAATAGTCCCGTTCATGGAACGCTATTCCAACTCGACGCGCGAAGTTGCTCAGGACGGAAGACGCGGCGCTCTGATGCTTTCGATTTCAATAAAACACCCCGATTCGGAAGACTTTATTGATGCAAAAACCGACATGAAAAAAGTTACCGGCGCAAATGTTTCGGTACGCATCGACGACGAATTTATGCGCTGCGCTCTCGGCAATATTCCCTATACGCAGCAGTATCCGACAGACGCCGAAGTCCCGAAATTCAGAAAAACAATCGACGCAACGGCGCTGTGGAAAAAAATAATTTCCAATGCGTGGAGTTCCGCCGAACCCGGAATACTGTTCTGGGATACAATAACAAAAGAATCGCTGCCCGACTGTTATGCAGATCTTGGCTATCAGACAGTTTCTACCAATCCGTGCGGCGAAATTCCGCTTTGCCCCTACGACAGCTGCCGACTGATGGCGATAAATCTGTACAGCTATGTAATCGACCCGTTTACGGACAGGGCGCGGTTCGATTTCGATACCTTCAAAACACATGTTCACAAGGCTATGCGCATAATGGACGACATTATCGACATGGAACTGGAAAAAATAGACGCAATACTTGCAAAAATAAGTAAAGACCCCGAAAGCCCCGACGTCAAGCGGGTAGAAACTCTGCTGTGGGAAAAAATTAAACAGAAAGCGCTCAGCGGACGCAGAACGGGACTCGGAATTACTGCCGAAGGCGACATGCTTGCCGCGCTGGGGCTGAAATACGGCTCGGCAGAATCCGTTAACTTTGCAGTAGAAGTGCAAAAAACCTTAGCTGTCGAAGCATACCGACAGTCTGTATGCCTTGCCCGCGAACGTTCTCCGTTCCCCATTTTCAACGCCGAACGCGAAAAGTCGAACCCGATGATAAAACGAATTGCCGAAGTTGACCCCGCGCTTTACGACGAAATGAAAATATACGGACGACGGAACATATCGATGCTTACAATCGCTCCAACCGGCTCGACAAGCATAATGACGCAGACAACTTCGGGCATCGAACCCGTTTTTATGATGAGCTATAAACGCAAACGCAAAGTAAACCCGAACGACAAAGCCGTAAATATTGCTTACCGCGACGAAAACGGAGACTGTTTTGAAGAATACAACGTTTTTCACCACAAATTTGTTACCTGGGCTGAAACGGCAGGGTACGACATCGAAAAAATAACAAACTGCTCGAAGGACGAACTGAACGCGCTGTTTGAAAAATCGCCCTACCACAAATCGACGTCCGCAGATATTGACTGGATTAAAAAGGTGGAAATGCAGGGTAAAATGCAAAAATGGGTTGACCATTCGATAAGCGTAACCGTAAATCTGCCGAAAAATACGTCCGAAGAACTTGTAGCCGAAGTCTATCGAACAGCATGGGAATGTGGCTGCAAGGGCATAACCATTTATCGCGAAGGCTCGCGTTCGGGAGTCATTACTTCAAACGAAACACCCGACGGCTCGATGCCAAAAAAACGCCCAGAATCGCTCGACGCAGAAGTTATACGCTTCAAAAACAAGGACGACCAGTGGATTGCATTTATCGGACTGTACAACGGCAGACCATACGAAATATTTACCGGTATTAACGACGAAGAAGTCCGCGTGCTTCCTAAAACGGTAACGACTGGCAAAATTATCAAGGAAAAAACCGACGGTAAATCGGTATATCATTTTCAATGGGTTGACAAATTCAAATACGTAAACACGCTCGGAGGCATTTCGCACATGTTTAACAAGGAATACTGGAACTATGCAAAACTGATTTCAGGCGTTTTGCGCAACGGTATGAATATTGTGGACGTCGTAAACCTTGTAAACGGGCTTGAACTCGACGACGAAACCATCAATACATGGAAAAACGGCGTTGCAAGAGCATTGAAACGGTATATTCCCGACGGCACAAAAGCCGAAGCAAGATGCCCGAAATGCGACTCCGAATCGCTGGTATATGCCGAAGGATGCCCGATTTGTCAAAACTGCGGAGATTCAAACTGCGGGTAAAATAAAAACCCGAACAGACGTTTGAAAACCTCAGCTCTGATAACTTCCCCGCGTGCTTTTACAAAAAAGCACGCCGCCTTTCGGACAAAAGCTCGCCTGCTTTTTTAAAAAGCAGGCGAGCTTTTAAAATTTGCAGGCGAGCTTTTTTTAATCGCACGCCTGCTTTTCCATCAATCGCGTTTTTCTACTGTTTTTCGACTTTCGATTTATCGTTTTTTACGTCTCTGTATTCCAAACCTTCGTTATAGATTTTCATTGCGCGGAAACTCATTCCCATGCTCGAATATCCTCCGTCGTGATACAGATTTTGCATTGTTATCTTGCGGGTGAGATCGGAGAACAGCGTAATCACATAATCTGCACATTCTTCGGCTGTTGCGTTTCCAAGCGGAGACATTCGGTCTGTAAAATCCATCAGATTGTCGAAGCCCATGATTCCGCTTCCGGCGGTTGTCATTGTAGGCGACTGCGAAACGGTATTTATACGTATATTTTTTTCTCTGCCATATATGTAGCCGAAACTGCGGGCGATGGATTCGAGCAGCGCTTTTGCGTCAGCCATGTCGTTGTAACCGTACAGAGTGCGCTGCGCCGCAACGTAACTCAGCGCAACAACTGAACCCCATCTGTTGATAGCGTCCAGTTTTCGACATATTTGCAGTATTTTGTGGAATGATATTGCCGATATGTCGAGCGTTTTCGACAGCAAACCATAATCAAGGTCGTCGTAAGTGCGTCCCTTTCTTACATTTGGAGACATTCCGATTGAATGTAAAACAAAATCAAAATTGCCGTTCAGATGAGCGCGTCCCTTTTCAACCAGATTTTCCAGTTCTTCGACGTCCGTAGCGTCAGCCGGAATTACAATTGTGCCGCATTTTTCGGCAAGCCGGTCAATTTCGCCCATTCTGATAGAGACTGGCGTGTTTGTCAATACAATGTTTGCGCCTTCTTCGCAAACTTTTTCGGCAATTTTCCATGCTATCGATTTATCGTTTAATGCTCCGAAAATCAATCCCCTTTTGCCTTTCAGTAAATTGTATGCCATAATTTTTTTATATAATATCGGGGACAAAGATAGCGCAAAATAATGAATTTTAAACAGTAATCGAAATTTACGACCGACAGACGCACGAAAAATCGTTCGGTACGCTGTATAATAAAATTTCGGTAATCTTTGCAGAAGAGGGTGCGATTTATCGCGCCCCCTACAATATCCAAATGATTGACAGCCATGCAGTGGACGCAATTTGTCGCGTCCACTGCATTTATTCTTTTTTCGTATAAATAAATGGTTGCAGGTCTGAAAAATTATTGCCGGATAAAAAATTTTTTCATCTTTTTTTACGGCTTTTAAATATCATGCCTGCAAATATTTACGCTGTTTATTGCAAACAACTTTTAAAACTGTATTAAAAATATTTGAACAAAATCAAAAATTATTTCATACCTTTGTTTTTTGATTTTGAATATAAAAACATAATGTAAGAATGTAAAAAGATTCTAAGAAAAAACAAATTAATAAATCTGTCTGTAAAAACTGTGCAAAATGTATTATTGTAATGAAATAAATATTAGCAGAAAAAAGTTATTTGTCTGTTTTTTTGCTGTTTTTCAACAGATTATTATACCTGCAAAATCACATAAACAGAAAAAGATGAAAAAGGTATTTGGTTTCAGCATTAGAGTTTATGTAAAATTAAATATGCTATTTGAAAGCATATATCTGGCTGAAAGCCATAATTTTCATAACCGACGGTCAACGACCGGCGGAAGAAACAGTGAGACGATAACACTGCCTGTAAAGGCAGAACCCTGTGGAGCAGAAAATATCAAGTTCTGGCTTTCAGCCAGTTATTTGGGATTATGTTTGTCCGTATGTCAAACGACATACGGTTATGAAAATTCTGGCTTTCAGCCAGTATATACTCAATTAAATTTACATAAACTCTATT
>JAIROW010000060.1 GCA_031257315.1 Prevotellaceae bacterium | reverse complement strand
GTTTTCCCTTTCAAACTCCAAAATTCGTGGATAAACCTGCCTTGTTTCGGCGCTGTCTATGTTGCCGTAAACTGCAAAAAACGGTTTGAACAGTTTTATTTCGTCCGCTAACTGTAAAGAGCCTATATCTCCTGCATGCCAGATTTCATCGACTTCTCCGAGAAAACCTCTGAGTTTTCCGTCAAATAAACCGTGCGTGTCTGAAATAACTCCTATTTTTATCAATTATTTTACAGATTTTAATGTAATTTTCATTTGACCGGTTATTCCAAATTTACCGGACAATACTTCAGTAGCATCAGCCATCGATTGACCACCCAATTTATCTGGATTCTTTTTTAGAGTTTCTAAAATAAAATCCAGAATCTCGGATCTGTCTGCATTCAAAACAAGATTTTCGCCATCTTCCTTAGCAATAAATTTAATGGGGACAATTTTGGGCGAATCTTTCAGATACAGCACGCCTGTTCCTTCTCCTTCATACGAATAGGACTGTGGAAAGTCGCCAGTGGTTTTTCCTCCTCTGGTAATGGTTAATTTTCCGCTTGAACCATCGCCTTCAAAGAGATACACATCGCCTGCATTAAATACTGTTTTTAAAGCAGCTTGAGTCTCTGTAACAAATGGATTGAACTGTGTCAGCAAGGCATTTGTCAGTTCATTTAACTTAATCAGGGGTTCTCCTGAAATCTCCCAAGTTCCGACAAGCGCTCCCTTGTCGATGTTCGGCGTGCTATCTGTCTTGTCGTCTTTTTTACACGCTGACAGACAGATACTTAACGCTAATACTACAAAAAATGTTTTGTACATAATATATAAAAATTTTACTAATAATAATTTTGCAAAAGTAATCATTTTATTTTTATTCCCAAATTTATCAAAAAAATTTAATCTGGAATTTATGTTTTAATACCCTCAAAAAGTGTGCCAAAAAACATCAAGTCAGTTCAAAAGACTATTTTATCCGTTTGAAAACACAGGAGTTTATATGGATTTTGGTTTTGCTCTGCGGACAAAATGTTTATATTCAATAATATATGCGAATCAAGGGTTGAAAACGTTTTTTTAGCCCGAATGTGCTAAATTTTCATAACCGCAGGCGAGCGCAGCGTTGCCTGCGGCTTAGCAAGGGGTTAGGGGTACGGCTTGAAATGCAAAAACTCGAATAAAACCGTTTTTTAACAGAAAATAGAATATAATAAGAAGAATAAATCGAATATACAGGAAGAGATAACTGCGTATGTATAAACGATTTCAGTATTTGTTTGCAGACAATAATAAAATTTTTACTAATTTTGTTCTGTATTTCAAATGCAACATTATTAAGAATAGTATTATGTTACTGGAACAAAAAATTAACGAAGGAATTAAAACAGCAATGCTGGCAAAAGACAAACTCAGACTCGAGGCTTTGCGTGCCGTGAAAGCGGCAATACTGCTGGCTAAGACCGCTGAAAATCCGACAGAACTTGACGAAGTGTCGGAAACAAAAATGCTTCAAAAATTAGTCAGGCAAAGACGGGAAACTGCTGAAATATATTTGCAGAATAACCGTCGGGAGCTTGCAGACAGGGAACTTGCAGAAGCCGCTGTTATCGAAGAATTTCTTCCAAAACAGATGAGCGAAGAAGAAATTGAAGCAGCCGTAAAAGCCGCAATTGCGGAAACAGGAGCAATAACAGTGAAAGATACGGGCAAAGTGATTGGCAAAGTTTCCAAACAGCTGGCGGGTAAAGCCGACGGCAGACTAATATCGGATACAGTAAAAAAATTATTACAGTAATGTCATCTGTTACACGCAAAAACAGAGTTATTACAACTCGCAAACTTATAGAAATGAAACGCAATGGCGAAAAAATCGCCATGTTGACCGTTTACGATTACACTATGGCAACCATAATGGACGAAGCGCACGGTATTGACATTGTGCTGGTTGGAGATTCGGCTGCCAATATTATGGCTGGACACGAAACAACCTTGCCCATGACGTTAGACCAGATGATATATCACGCACAGTCGGTTGTACGGGCTATCAAAAATCCAATGGTCGTAGTCGATTTGCCATTCGGTTCATATCAGGGAAATTCAAAGGAGGCGCTTGTGTCGGCAATCAGAATAATGAAAGAAAGCGCTGCCGACGCAGTAAAACTCGAAGGCGGCGAAGAAATACTTGATTCCGTGCGCCGTATCCTCTCGGCAGGTATTCCCGTAATGGGACATCTCGGACTGATGCCCCAGTCTATCAACAAATACGGAACTTTTGCAGTGAGAGCAACCGACGACAGAGAGGCTGAAAAACTTTTACGCGACGCCGAACTTCTTGAAAAAGAAGGCTGTTTTGCTCTGGTGCTTGAAAAAATTCCGGCGTCTCTGGGCGCAGACGTTGCAAAAAAACTCCAGATTCCTGTTATCGGCATAGGCGCTGGCGCCGGCGTGGACGGTCAGGTGCTGGTTTCGCACGACATGCTGGGAATGAACACGGATTTCTCACCCCGTTTTTTGAGACGGTATGCCAATCTTAAAGACAACATGCTTGAAGCATTTTCAAACTATATAAAAGACGTAAAATCGGGACAGTTTCCGAACAAGAATGAAGAGTATTAACATAAACGATGAGCGATTATACGATAGAAGACATACAAAATGCTATAATAGAAGAATTTACGCTGTTCGATGAATGGATGGACAAATACGAGTATCTCATAGAGCTTGGAAGAAACATGGAACCATACGACCCAAAATTTAAGACAAATGACTGTCTGATAGACGGTTGTCAGTCAAGAGTCTGGGTGTATGGCATAAAGGACGGAGACAAAATAATATATCATGCAGACAGCGATGCCATTATAACTAAGGGTATAATATCTTTACTGATACGGGTGTTTTCAAGGCAAAAGCCTTCCGACATTCTCAGTACCGACCTGTTTTTTATAGAAAAAATCGGTCTGAAAGAAAATCTTTCTCCCACAAGGTCAAACGGCTTGCTGTCGATGATTAAACGCATGAAAGATTTGGCGTTACAATTAAATAGCTTGTAAATGAGTAAATTCGAGATAGAACAGAATATAGTAAAAGTACTGAAAAACATATACGATCCCGAAATTCCGGTAAACATATACGATTTGGGATTGATATACAACGTAGATGCAAACGACGATGGCAAAGTAATTCTAACAATGACGTTAACCGCTCCAAACTGTCCGGTGGCAGACGAAATGGTGGAAAACGTAAGAAGTGAACTGAAAGATATTCCGGAAGTTACGGACGTAGAAATAAATCTCACTTTTGAACCGCCATGGGATATGAATTATCTGTCGGACGAAGCAAAACTGGAACTGGGAATGCTTTGATTTTTTTGATATTAAAGTTTTATAATTAAGAAAATAAAAAATAATTAGTCATGATTTTAAAAAAAATAAAAATCGGTAAATTATTGATTGCTCTGATAATTTTGCTTGCAGGTTTTCAGTTGCAACTCACAGCTCAATCGGGTAAAAAAGTAAAATGGATGACTTTTACCGAAGCTGTCGAAGCGTCGAAAAAAGAACCGCGAAAAATATTTATTGATATTTACGCCAACTGGTGCGGCTGGTGTAAGGTTCTGGATAACAGTACTTTTTCAGATTCTGCAATTATCAGAATTTTGAACGAAAAATACTATCCTGTAAAAATAAATTCGGAATCGAGAGATAAACTGAAATTTAAGGAATACGAAATGACCTATGCCGAACTTGCCATATCGCTCGGCTCTGAACCCGGTCAAAATCTGGGGCTTCCAACATGCGTGTTTCTCAATGAATCGCAAGACCTGTTGACACGCCTCCCCGGATACATAAAACCGGACACAATGAAACCTGTTTTGCTGTATTTTGCAGAAAATCACCATATTACAACAAAATGGGAAGACTATTTCAAGGAGTACGTTACAACAAAATATAAATGACGGAAAAAATATGATACAGCAGATATACAAAAATCTGGCAAAAGAATCAATGGAATATGCCATAAAAAACGGAGCGGATAACGTGCGAATATCTATTAATTCCGGCTCGAACAGCGTTTTTGAATACAGGGACAAAAACCTTGACAAACTGCAACAGTCTTCCGAAAACAGAATGGAAATAGAACTTTTCATGGACGGTCGTTACGGTTCTTATTCCTCAAACCGTATGGACAAAAAAAATCTGTTCAAGTTTATTCTTTCAGCAATAGAATCAACGCGCTGTCTCGACAAAGACGCAGCCCGAACATTACCCGAACCGTCGAGATATTACAAAGGCGAAATGTTCGGCTTGGACACTTGCGATCCTGATTTTGAAAATGTAAGCATGGATAAAAAACTTGAACTCGCGCGTAAACAGACAGACGAAATTTACGGTATCGACCAGAGAATTGTCTCAATAACAACGGAATACAGCGACGGCGACAGTTTCTTATATATAATATCAAGTAACGGTTTTGAAGGGGAAACGGCTCATTCGCAGTATTCGCTGTATTCGAGCGTTTCAATGAAGGACGAAGGCGACGCCCGTCCAAATTCATACTGGCATGAAACGGCTCTTTTTTTGAATAAACTGACAAACAGCGGTATCGGAAAAAAGGCATACGAAAAAACTTTACAGAAACTGGGACAGAAAAAAATTGCATCGAACAGGTATCCAATGCTGCTCGACAATACGCAGTCGTCGAGACTGTTATCTCCACTGATTTCAGCAATGAACGGATATTCGCTGCAACAGAAAAATTCTTTTCTGATTGATAAACTCGGAGAAAAAATTATTTCCGAAAAAGTAAGCATAACAGACGACCCGCATATCAAAGGCGCTTTTGGAGCGCGAATGTTTGACGACGAAGGCGTTGCAACTCAAAAAAGAAGTATTATTGAAAAAGGGATTTTAAAAACATATTTCATAGATACTTATATTTCAAAAAAAATGGATATGCAGCCTACCATATCTTCGCCTTCGATTGTAAACTTTGATTTGGGAACGCGCACGCATGAACAAATTCTGGCGAATATTGATAAAGGTATCTGGGTTACAGGATTTAACGGAGGTAACAGCAACAGTTCTACCGGCGATTTTTCGTTTGGAATAGAAGGATTTCTGATTGAAAACGGAAAAATATCCACTCCCGTAAATGAAATGAATATAACAGGAAATATACTCTCGCTGTGGAATAACGTCGTGGAAATAGGAAACGACCCGCGATTAAATTCTTCAAGAAGAGTTCCTTCAATACTGTTCGATAATGTGGATTTTAGCGGCAGTCAGGATTTATAAAATACAAAAAAAACGATTTTTAATTTTTATATAAAATGAAGCAATTAGTTATTATTATATTGAGTTTTACTGTTTCGGTATTTTTAAATGCACAGGGTTATAAAATCAATGTCAAAATTAAAGGAGAAAAAGATAAAAACGTACTTCTTGTTATACATCATGGCGCAAACAAGTATTCGATAGATACCGCACACCTGGACAAAAGCGGAAAAGCGGAATTTTCCAAACAGAAAGCGCTGGTTCCCGGAATGTACCTGCTCGCTATCGAAGGCAGCCATCTGTTTGATTTTTTGATTTCTGACACAATAAACCAGAATTTTACAATTTCTACAACAAAGGATAAATATCTCGAATCTTTGTCTTTTGATGGTTCTCCTGAAAATCAGGCATTTGCCGAATTTATGCGCTTTATTGTCAACATACAGAAAAAACAGAAAGAACTGAGCGACAAATTTAAGTCCGAGGATTCTACTGCCATAAACGCTCTGTCTCAACAGGAAGAATCTCTCAATCAGCAGGTTGAAGAAAAAATTAAGGCGTTGCGCGAAAAATTTCCCGGACAATTAGTTGTCTCGGTAACTGAGGCAATGAACCATTTGCAGCCGAAAGCAAGCGATTTGCCTAAGGATCCGACTGAAAAACAGCGGTATATATACGAATTTGTTAAACAGCACTATTGGGACAAAATTTCGTTGACCGATATGAGACTGGAAAATACGCCTATTCTGATTCCCGCTATCGACAGTTATTTTTCTACAATTATTGTTCAAACGCACGACTCTGTCATAGCGGCTGCAGACTGTCTGCTCAAAAAAGCTGAAAAAGATACCGCAATGTTCAAATTTATTGCAGGTTACATTTTAAGACATTATTCAAAATCGAAGATAATGGATATGGCTAACGTGGTAGTATATTTAATTGATAATTACTATCTTAATGGCAAAATATTTGTTGACGACGAAAAATTCATGAGCAGTATTATCGAATATGCCGAAAAAAACAGACCTTCGCTGATAGGAAAAAAGGCTAAGAATCTGAAAATGGAAAGCATAAGCGGAGTCCCAGAAGCGCTTTACGATATTGACGCGCCATATACTTTAGTGTATATTTTTGAATCTTCGTGCGGACACTGCCAAACCGAAACCCCGAAAGTGTATAAAGTCTTTCAGGAATACAGGGAAAAAGGTCTTGCCGGATACTGTATTTATAATTTGAGTAACAAGCAGGAATGGACAGATTATATTTCAAAAAATAATTTCACAGACTGGACAAACGTCTGGGATCCGACAAACGAAAATGATTTTAAACAGGCTTACAGCGTCTATTCTGTTCCGCAAGTCTATTTGCTTGATAAAGACAAGAATATAATCGGTCGCAATCTGGACAGTGTTTCTCTGTCTCAGTTGCTTGCTTTTGTTTTTAAAAACAAATAATGAGATATTTATTTTATTCAAAAAACATGTGTCGCAGTTCCGAGTATTCATAAAAATAACGAAATTTTTACATGTCAGTAAACAAACTCATACTTGGCGACAACCTCGAAATCTTGCGAGGTTTGGAAAGTGAAACAGTAGATTTAATCTACCTTGACCCGCCATTTTTCAGTAACCGCAATTACGAAGTAATCTGGGGCGACGAAGGCGAAGTACGCAGTTTTCAAGACCGCTGGGCAGGCGGCATCGACCATTATATTGCATGGCTCAAGGAGCGCGTCGTAGAAATGCACCGAGTTTTGAAACAAACAGGCAGCATGTTTCTGCACTGCGACTGGCATGCCGACGCCTATATTCGCGTGCTTATTTTGGATAAAATTTTCGGGCATAATAATTTTAGGAACGAAATTATATGGAGTTACAAAACAACTTTAAAAGTTTCAAATCATCATCTTGGCAGAGACCACGATAATATTTTCGTATATGCAAAAAGCAAGGATTTCAAAATATTTCCTGACCCCAAAGACTATCCGCCAAGTGGTAATACATTAAAGCGATGGAGTAAATATGCCGATGAAAATGGTTTTGTCAGCAATAAGCATTTTGCGGGAAGCGCTTCTACTATTATCAATACCGAAGATGAATCAAAAGGTTTCAATATCAATCATGGTGTTCCTCGCGATGTTTGGGAAATTGCTCATTTGGCGGGAAATAATCCGGAAAAAATCGGCTACCCCACCCAAAAACCATACGCGCTGATGGAACGAATAGTAAAAATGGCAAGCAACGAAGGCGACATCATTCTCGACCCGTTTATGGGCGGCGGAACGACCATAGCCGTAGCCGATAAGCTAAATCGGCAATGGATTGGGATAGACCAGTCCGTTCAGGCCGTAAAAGTTACCGAATTGCGTTTGCAGCAGCAAACAGACCTGTTTACAAGCGTTTATGCAAATTCATATACTTTGCAGCTGCACAAGTACGACTACGATACGCTTTTCAATCAAGACCCATTTGAGTTTGAAACATGGATAATAGGACAGTTCGGCGGCACAGCCCGCGGTAAAAGGGGGGGCGACAAGGGCATTGACGGCAATGCAAGCGACGGCGCTCCGATACAGGTAAAACAGCAGGAGAGCGTGGGCGTAAACGTTGTGAAAAATTTCTCCGTATCTGCCGAACAGCACGACAGTATTCTTTTTGAGAAAAACCTGAAAGCCGGAAAACCTGTTGGCTATATCATTGCATTTTCATTTAACAAAGGCGCCGTACAGGAAACCGCACGTCTGAAAAACGAAAAAAATATAGTTATCCGGCTGGTTAATGTGAGCGAAATTATTCCAATCTCAAAAAAGCCGAAAATAGAAGTTAAAATAGCCGAACTGTCGCGCGAACCCGACGGCTATCGCGAAATAGAATTTATAGCCAAAGGCGACAGCAATGCCGGTATAGAGTTCTATTCGTGGGATTTCGATTATGACGAAAGCAAAGGCTTCAAGTCCGCCGTTATCCGCGACGTGGACGGGAAACAGCAGCGCAAACTCAAAGCCGGAACATACCATATTGCTATCAAAGCGGTTGATAACGACGGTTTGGAAAGCGTCGAAACAATCAAACTGAAAGTGAACGGAGGAGTGGAAATAACAAATTAAAGAAAATGAAAAAAAGCAACATATACTTCATTGGAGCCGGCGGCATCGGCATGAGCGCTATCGTCCGCTATTTCCTTGCCAAAGGTAAAAAAGTAGCAGGATACGACCGTGTCGAATCCGATTTGACAAAACAACTGAATAATGAAGGCGCCGAAATTCATTATGACGACAATGTAAATTTGATTCCGCCCACATTCAGAGATAAGACTCAAACTTCAGTTGTTTGGACGCCCGCCGTCCCGCATGACCATTCCGAACTGGCCTTTTTCCGTGAAAACGGTTTTGAACTCATGAAACGAGCGCAAGTTCTGGGCGAAATAACACGCGCCACGCGCGGATTATGCGTTGCCGGTACGCACGGAAAAACAACGACGTCAAGCATGATTGCCCATTTGCTGAAACAATCGAAAGTCGATTGCAACGCT
>JAIROW010000037.1 GCA_031257315.1 Prevotellaceae bacterium | reverse complement strand
CTTGTTCCTTGTTCCTTGTTCCTTGTTCCTTGTTCCTTGTTCCTTGTTCCTTGTTCCTTGTTCCTTGTTCCTTGTTCCTTGTTCCTTGTTCCTTGTTCCTTGTTCCTTGTTCCTTGTTTTTCGCATGCAAAATCGAATAAGTTTGTGAAATCATTTTTTGTAACAATAAAAGCCGGTTTTCCCTGATATTCAAGTTCTTTGCGCATTACGTCGAATTGAGTTTGCCTGCCGGTTACAGAACTCAGCGTAACCGATTCTTTTCCTGTGAAAAAATGATAATTGGAGGGATTTTGAAACGAAGATGTAAAAACTGTCGGTAAATTTCCTGCAACCGATTGTATTGCACGAAATTCCGTCGCCTTTTTTCCGTCAAAATCAGGAACCAGTCCTGAAACCAGCGCAATACGCACGATAAATATCAGAATAACAGAGTAAGCGACCGCTTTTTTGATATATTTCATCAATTTTTTATCCTCAAAACTGCGTTTATAAAGTAAAATGATAATCGGAACAGAACAGGCTACAGTCCAATGAGGTTCAACGTGTCCGCGAAAAGCGCTTACCCAGAAAAACGAAATTACCCCGACAATAATAAAATACAGCCCTCTCTCAAAAACGTCAGCAGGTTTGCGTTTTGCAATAACATACGCCGCCGCTCCGAATGTAAGAGGGTTAAATACAGCCAGTTGATTGGGAATATATTCAAGGAAATATATCCACTCGAATGTATCGCTTCTGTCGTTTAAATGATATTTAAATCCGGGAAAATTGTTGGCAAACTGCCAATAGATATGAGGAAAAAGCAGTAATACGGTAACTAAACCTGCAATATATGTTTTATAACTTAAAAACAAACGCGGATTTGACAGAAATATAAATCCTGCAATTAATATTCCATGATATTTCGAATATATCATTCCTGCCATCGAAACAGCAAGTAATACAGTGTTATACAGATTTTTATCTCCGATAAATTTTTTGTAAACAAACAGAAACAAAGCCATAAAAAACAGCAGAGGCGCGTCGGGGGTAGTGATAAATCCATAAGCCTGAAACATAATCAGGGAAGCGGAAATAATGAAAAACAGACTTGCCGAAACCTGAACCGTATCGATTGTTTTCCAAATCAGAGCAAGCGCAAATATCTGTAAAACAACTGTAATAAAGCGTATTGAAAGATTTCCGTCGAACAGTATGTTCGAAATATATGTCATTAATCCAACCATTGGAGGATGGTCGTAATAACCCCAGTTCAGGTTTTCACCGTACAGTGCATAATAGGTTTCGTCGCTTATTGTATCGGTAAATACAGCCTGCAATAAATTTATACATGCCCATGCAAGTATAAATATAATGAACAGATGTTTTTGATTTTCCGGTATAATTAATTTTATTTTCATTGAGTTTATCTATTAAATTGAAATTCAGAGAGAAAACAGCAGTTCTCGATACTTGGGCAGCGACCAGAGTTCGTCGTCCACAATCATTTCCAGTTTATCAATATGGTATCTAATACTGTCCAAATACGGTAAAACATTGTAGAAATACTGTTCGGCGCGTTTTGCTACGTTTTCTGTAACATTGGCTTTTTTGCGTTCGTCAATCATTTTATAAACTTCCGAATCTATTTCTTTTATGTGTTTCGATATTTTTTCCAGTGCATGCATCTGAGGTTCAATCATTACGTCCGCTTTTTCGCAAAACAGTTTTTTCAGTCCTTTTATATTTTTTATCAATACGTTCTGATACTGTATTGCCGTCGGAATAATGTGATTAAGAGCCAGATCGCCCAGTATGCGAGATTCTATCTGGAGTTTTTTCAAAAAAGTCTCGTTTTTTATTTCATATCTCGACGTCAATTCTATTTCCGACAGAACGTTTGCTTCGCCCAGCAGTTTTTTCGATTTTGGTTCGAGATACGTTTTAAATGCGTCCAGAATATTGTCGATTGCATACAAGCCTCTGTCGGCTGCTTCTTTGCGCCAGTCTTCTGCGTAATTGTTTCCTTCGTACAAAATATTTTTTGATTCGATGATAAAAGTACGCAAAATCTGGAAAATAGCTTCGTCTTTTTTTACATTACGTTCAATAAGTTTATCGACCTCGTTTTTAAAGATATTTAGCTGCTGAGCAACGGCAGTATTTAAAATCAGTAAAGTTGCCGCGCAGTTGCTGCTCGAACCCACTGCTCGAAATTCAAACCTGTTACCCGAAAACGAGAATGGCGAAGTTCTGTTTGAATCGGTTGTATCGAGCAGAATTTCAGGGATTTTACCCATTATGTCCAATTTCAGTTCCGTTTTTTCGTCGGGCGTCATTTTCTTGTTCTGTATTTTTTCTTCAAGCGAATTTAGCACTTTTTTCAAAGTATCGCCAATAAATACCGACATTATTTTTGGCGGAGCTTCGGCGCTGCCCAGACGCATGTAGTTGTTGTAGCTTGCAACGCTCGACATCAACAGTTTACCGTGTTCAAAAACCGCGCGTATCGTGCAAATAAAAAAAGTCAGAAACTGCAAGTTGTTGCGCGGAGTTTTCCCCGGCGAAAGCAGATTAAGTCCCTGTGCGGTAGCCAGCGACCAGTTGCAGTGTTTTCCCGAACCGTTTACTCCCTGAAACGGTTTTTCATGAAAAAGTATGTGCAGCGAGTGTTTTTTTGCAATGTTTTGCATTATTGACATCAGCAGCAGATTATGATCTACCGCCAGATTTCCCTCCTCAAAATTTTGCGCACATTCGTACTGATTTGGAGCGACTTCATTATGACGTGTTTTCAGAGGAATACCGAGTTTGTGCGCCTCCTCTTCAAATTCACGCATAAAAGCGGCAATTCGCGACGGAATTGTTCCAAAATAGTGATCTTCAAGCTGTTGATTTCTTGCCGCTTCGTGTCCCATCAACGTTCTGCCAGTCATCATAAGATCGGGACGGGCATTGTAAAGAGCCTCATCTACAACGAAATACTCCTGTTCGAGACCGACTGTGGAAACGACGTGATTTACGTCCCTGTCGAAATATTGCGCTACGGCTGTCGCTGCCCTGTCCAGAACCGTAATTGATTTCAGGAATGGGGTTTTAAAATCGAGAGCATCGCCTGTGTACGAGACAAAAACTGTTGGAATACAGAGAGTTTTACCGTGTATAAACGCCGGCGACGACGGATCCCACGCCGTATAACCGCGGGCTTCAAAAGTATTTCGCAGACCTCCGCTCGGAAAACTCGATGCGTCGGGTTCCTGCTGTATCAGCAAATCGCCTCTGAATTTTTCGATACCGGCGCTTTGCATACCCGGTTCAAAAAATGAATCATGTTTTTCAGCCGTCGATTCGTTTAACGGATGAAACCAGTGAGTATAATGAGTTACGCCGCGTTCCATCGCCCATGATTTCATGCCCGAAGCAATCTGGTCGGCATACTTTCTGTTTATACCTTTGCCTTCATCAACAGCCTCTATTACAGCATCAAAAGCCTCATGCGTCAGATATTTGCGCATTTTATTTCTGTCAAAAACATTTACAGCGAAATATGACGAAATCGCCTCGTTTGTTCCCTTAAAATCAGACTGTTGACGACTGTTCAACGTTGTCAGCGCCTTGAAACGCATATTTTCCATCACCAAGACATATTTTTTGTGCAAAAATACAAAATAAAACGATAAATCAATTCTCAATGTACATTTTTTTGCAGGCTGAAATATGTTTTTTTCAGAAATCTATCGCTGTATTTAATTGAAAGTAAAGGAATTAAGAAACAAAAAAAATAAAAGACGCAAATTTTGCCACGACAATTTAGCTTCTAATTGAAAAATAATATGTACTTTTGTTATTGAAAAAATATTACAAAATAACATGTATATTTATGTTAACATACTTATAATTATTATATTTTTCTACATAATTCTAATGGCGAAAAATGATGTCTGTAAAAAATGCAGCAAATATATGAGGAAAATAAATCGAAAATAAAAAAACAGGCATTAAAAATTTTATTCTTATGAATCAGGGGTTAAAAGCTAAAACAGAGGCAAGCGATAGCGAGTTTACCGAAGCAATGTAGCCATAAACCGTTAGAAGAACGGACTTTCGAGGCGTTTTGAATGTTAGTTTTTTCAATGAGCCAGTCGAAAAACGCCTCAATCGGCTGACGAACTTTTGAAACGGCAGTAGAAAAAACTTATTTGCGGCAAGATCTCGTTGTTTAAGACATTCAGGCGTACCTTTGACAGCTTTCACAAGCGTAAAAAGGTCTAATTGAATAGATTTTTCACGAGGCTTGAAATAATCCTTGTCAATATAAATTTTATAAGTATTACTTACCGATTTAATAATTATAAGAAAAAAGACAAAGAAAACAGCTCTGCAAAACAGGAAATTGAAAGATTTTAAAGAAATACACGAATTAAGATTTCGATATATTTTCAGAATTTTATTTGAAGATTTATGGCATCATAAAATGCTTTTTTTTTATTTTTAAACCCTGAACGGCAAAACTGCAATATATGATATTTTTAACATTTCTAACTTAATTTGCTGATTTTGAATATGTTTAATAAAACAACACGAGAATAATTCCGAAAAAATTAATTCGCTTATATTTAATAATTTAGATTTTTTTTGAAAAAAAATTATGTTTTTTTCAAAAAAAATTTGCACGGAACAAAAATAACTTTTATCTTTGCGGCGTAATAATTATTGATAAATTATATTAACAAATTAAAAATGAAAAGTGTGGTAACAAAGAAAGATTTTTTAACGGTCATTAATTCCAAAAATTTGGATATTAGCGATAATTTGTTAAACACACACACACACACACACACACACACACACACACACAGTCGCGCCTCGCGCGAAATTTACGATATTTATTTTATTTATGCAATAAAGCATTATTATATATACAGGCACACAGCAATATTTTCTTTCTTGTTGGAAACCAAATATTTTTGCAAATATATTATTACCCCGTTTTTTGCAAAGGTTTACAGCCATATATAAAACGGGTAAAAACGCATAAGTTAAAAAAGCGACGAAGGTTAATTGTGGAAAGCCCGTCTATAAATAACCAAATGCCCTTATAGACAGGCAACAATCAAAAAAAATACAGGTAATTTCTGATTGTGGATTACAAAGGGCGATAATAATCCTGTTTATCATTGATCAAGATAAACATAGCGGGATTTTTTTGATCATAATTAAAATGTCGTTAATTAAAAAAAAAATTAAAGTTATGGAACATAACATAGAAAATAGAGAATTAAAAGAAAATTTGAATATCATGAATAAGAAAATTATATATTATTTAACTTTTATTTTGATTTTTATAAGCGGCTGCGGCAAAAATGAGCAGCCGGAAACAGCGGTTACAAAACCGGAAAATAACACTCCTGAACTGATTAACAGCAAGACGCTGATTGCAAAAGAGTTTGCAAAACTTGTAGCATCTTCTGTCGAAGACGGCGACATGAGAAAGTTCATAAAAGAAACGTCAGTAAAACAGTTCGACGGAGACTACAATTTTCTGTTTGTTCAAGCAGAAAATGAACAGGTTACTCCCTTAACAAAATCCGGAGCTGGAAGTACTTTCTGTGAAAAATTAAAATCACAGAACGGCAAAATTCAAACAAAATCCACGTCTTTCACAGATTTTGACCTGCTGATAGAATCCATAAAAAAGAATTATCCTCTTTTGCAGATTGCAGTGCCAAATACCGGAGGCGCTGACGAAAACAACAGTACGGAAAACTGGAATACGCAGGAATACACGCCTCTGGTAGCATTTTTGCATGAAGATTTCAACGAAGCGACAACAGAGTACATAACTGCGTATGACGTCGATGGAAACGAATATCAGCTTGACGCAAAAAATCCGCCGGCAAATCCGGTGATTGTAATAAGCGAAAACGAAAGAGTAATTGCCGTTCCTAAAACAAAGGCAGAAAAGCCAAAAGCCGTGATTTATGAAACAGAATCATACTCATACTTTTTGCGTGAAACATCTCCCAGCTGTGGCTCTTCCATTTTATCCGACCTGTTAAACAACATACTAAAAGCTCTGAAAACGCCTCAGCGAAAGGCATTAGCCGAAGATAACCCGCAAATCAAAAGACGCGATATTATATTAAAAGCAAAATTTGTTGATGCTGACGCTTTGCATGAAGTAGAGTCGTGGGCGAAAGGACAACCGGAAGTGGCGCTGACAATCCTGTTCACATACAAAGAAGGCGGTTCTATTAAATCCAATACGATATTAAAACGTTTTTCAGATAATGGCTGGTATAAAGGCTGTGGATTTTTAAATCTGGGAAAATGTGTTACAGTTAAAGAACTGAACGTACCAATTATGTATTGGGATTTGACCAATAATGGAAATTTCATGAAATACGTTTTTATAGAAGAAGATGGAGGCAGTAACACTTCTTACAAAATAAGCTATAACAATGTCTATGAAGAAACTACTGTTAACGGTCAAAAAACTACGACAACAACAAATGCAAGTATCGACATTCCAAAAGAAAACAACGATGATATTATAGGCGAAGCAATAGTTAATTTTGCAGATCCTGTTTTGAATGGCGGTACAAGGTATTCGACAGGTCTTCTGGAGTTTTGGATTGGGATAGAATAAAAAATAAATTTTAATAAATACTTACAAAATGAAACGTTCCGTATTTTTATTTATCGCAGTTATGTTCGGCATAATGACAGCAAATAGAGCCGACGCTCAATTAAAGGTATTTTACAGTTTCAACAGAATATTTCCTAAAATAGGAGTTGAATATGATTTAAATAAAATATTCGCTGTTGATGTATCAATATATGATGTAACAACCTTTGATTTTTTTTCTCCGGAATTAGCCGGTCGCGCAAAATTTTTGCAAAAAGAGAACTATAATTTATATACAGGTGCAGGTGTGTGTTTATTTTTTGAAGCATGGTCGTTAACTGTTCCTGTTGGAATTGAAGTCAGACCGTTTAATGCGTATCCGAAACTGAGTTTCAAGTTTGAATTTAATGCTTTATTTAATTTGGATATTCTCGAACATATTTATATGCCCGGATTTGCAGTATGCTACAGACTCGGTAAATAGAATACTGTTGTAATAATAAGGAAACAGGCAGCGCCGGTACAGAATTTTGTATTGGCGCTGTTTTTTGTGTTTCTCGAAATATAATTTTTGTAAATTTATTGATGGTGATGCAAAAAGTATGCTGTTATAATATTCTGGTTATAAGCGCTTTAATTAAAAAAAATAAGAACATGGATATTCAAATTTTTGTATTATGAAGAAAAAAGTCGTACATTTGCAGTATTTAATTTTTAAATACAGGATTTATGAATGAATTTAATATTTGGTTATCGTCAAAGTCGTCAAAAAGCAAGAATGACTTTGCAGGCAAAGCGCAGATGTCTGATGTTCAGTGCAGAGTATTGACAACTTTGAAAAACAATTGTACGGTATGATTCATAGAAAAAAAATATCATACAGAAATGAGCGTAGCCATTCCGAAACATTGCGTGTTTTTCAAACTGTACACGGATTTCATAAAATGGATGTCAACGAACCGTTCCAAAGCAGTATCTGTCGTCCGACAGACATTTTGAATTTTGCTGACTGGGTAACGCAACCATCACAGGAAAAAGATTTTACAATATTAAAAAATCTTTTGTGGCATACAAAAGAGCGTTCAATGCTTCATCGAAAATATTGGGAATTTATTTATATAATCAGAGTTTTGTGCGAACGTAATATGTTACGCACAGGAATGAAAGGCTTGGGTTTTGCTGTTGGGACAGAACCACTGGCTTCTATTTTTGCTTCTTATGGGTGTAAGGTGTTATGCTCTGACTTATCGCCGGATAATGAAAGCGCTAAAGAATGGGCTAAATCAAATCAGCACGCAAACCAATTAAACGATCTTTATCTTCCAAATATTTGCACCAAAGAAAATTTTCAAAACAATGTTCAATTCATGTACTTAGATATGAACCATATACCTGATGATTTAAAGAATTTTGATTTTTGCTGGTCTGCATGTGCATACGAGCATTTGGGTTCATTAGAATATGGAAAACAATTTATTTACAATATGTTAAAAACATTGAAGCCAGGCGGTATCGCTGTTCATACTACAGAAATTAATCTATCCTCCAATACTGACACTTTTATTTCAAATAACTGCTCTATTTTTCGCCAATGTGATTTTGAAGAAATGTATAATATTCTAACGCGCGAAGGTCATCAGGTAAGCCCGTTGGATTTTCGTCTTGACGGATGTCCGGTTGATTCAATTATAAGTTATCCGCCTTATGATGCACTTAATAGCGTTATGCCACACTTTAAAATTTTAATTGACAGCTATATTTCGACATCTTTTGGAATGATTATTAAAAAGAAGGAATGATTTATTCTTGATTGAATTGCATTGAAAAACGAAATTGTTTTAAACAGAAAAATTGTTAATAAATCACAAATATTCAATGAAAAACATAATTTTTACGTTGAAAAAAACCGCTTATCGTTTTGGACGGCTGTTGTATGTTTTACGAAAAAACAGTATCGGAAAATGGATTTCGATATTATCCAAATCGCGAAAAGAAATATTATTTGAGTCAATCATTCTTCGTTATGAAGGAGATGACAGGTATCGGCAAGAAATTGATTTTTTGAAAGAAAAAGGAACGATTCATTTTATTCCCTATGAAAATAGACAACAAACAGAAAATATTGTTGCGGGATACGATGCGGATAAAAATTTGCCATACGTAGTTCACAAAAATAGAAAACTTTATTTTACCGGTTCGTGGACAAAGGAAAAAGCGTTATGGCAATATAAAAATTTCATAGAATCGGAGAGGATACTGGGAAAAAATGCTTTTGAAAAAGCCCCTCATCAGTATCAAACAGAATCTTTTTGCGTAAAAGAAAGCGATATTCTTCTGGATATAGGCTGCGCTGAAGCTCTTTTTGCTTTGGAAGCGATTGACAGGGTAAAAAAAGTTTTTTTATTTGAATGTGATGAAATATGGTTCAAGCCGCTGGAAGCAACGTTTGAAAAAGAAATGACATCAGGAAAAGTTATACTGATAAAAAAACATGTTGGCAGAGAAAACACCGGAAATACAGTAACAATCGACACCGTTCTGGAAAACGAACAATACGACAGTTTATTCATTAAAATGGATATTGAAGGCTGTGAAACTGAAGTTGTAAAATCCTGCGAAAGCTGGATGCAAACCGATAAGGAAATTAAATTCAGCTGCTGTACATATCATTATCAAGACGATGCAAAAAAACTTCTGCACTTTTTTGAAAAAAATGGCTATTATACTGAATTTTCGGAAGGTTATATAATGCACCATAATGACAAACTGATAAAATATCCATATTTCAGAAAAGGTGTTATACGCGCTTCAAACAAAAAACATAATAGAAAGTCATGATAAAACGAATTAACGGAATAATACCGGATTGATTGAAGAATTATGGCTGGCATCTGTCCAAAAATCTTTTATTATTGTATAAAAAATATTAGGATTTTTCTCATTCACATCAGCCAACCGTCCACCTTACTATATTCCGTTCATCTTTATCGACGCTGAACTCTACGCCGACTTTAACCAGATTTTTACCGCTTGCCGTAAAGGGAAGCGTGTATTTTCTGTCATTAATTTGACGCATAGCGTCTTCCGCTGTTCCGTTTCCACTCATCTTAAATTCAAAGACATATATGGTTGTTTTGGCAAAAACAACTGCATCAGCGCGACCGATGGCGCTGTCGTACTCAGTTTCGACAAACTGTCCCATAAGTTTGAAAAGAAGATAAAAGACGGTTTGGAAATCTTTTTCATCTTTGTTTTTCAGCCTGTTGGACATACTGGCAAAGAAAGCTCGAAGGCGCGTCATAAAGCCTTCTACGTTATTTGAATTTAAATCCCTAACAAAATTGGGCGAATCAAATTCGCTGCCATACGCTCCGGCTTCCTGCATGTAAAGTCCCATTAACTCATTCAAAAAACCGTATTCGACCTCCTCATTGGGAAAGCCAAGCACGTACTGGTCATAATCTTTGTCGTACCCTTTGATTGTCAGGTAGCCGCTCTGATACAGAATCGGGAAAGGGTCATTCATGCTTGCGCGGTAGCTGTTAATGAAATCGACAGATACCCGTAT
>JAIROW010000165.1 GCA_031257315.1 Prevotellaceae bacterium | reverse complement strand
GGTATATTTTGTCGATGGAATCCAGTTTATCGTACAGGGCGGTTCAAATGGGTCGTTAACCTCGTTGCCGCCAAAATCTTCCTTGAAAAGCAGCGTACCTTTTGTAACGCAGGCGGGCAGAGCGCCTCCTGTGCCGCAGCTTCCGTTTGCCGAGTTGTCAATAAGTTCGACCTTGATGCGTGCGGTGGAATACTTTATGCCGTTTCTTTCAATTTCTACCCAGAACTCTTCGACGGGAACGCCGGACTTCTTGGTTGTTGTAAAACTCGGCGTATTGGTTCCGTTGGGAAGCGGAGCAGGCGCGGTCGGAGAATCGTACCAGTGAAACTTTATATTTGACACCGGCGTGAAACCCATTGTAACTGAAACGCCCGGACAGGCAATATACTGTAACGCCGATGCGTCATATACAAATAATCCTATTTTTTTGGTAACGCTGCCGCCGCCACATTCTGCCTTATATTCAAAACCGTCCACACCGACATAATTATTATTAGGGACATAGGTTAACGCGCCGGTAGCGGGGTTGAAATTACTGACCGAACCAAACGCCGGATTTCCTGTTATGCTGTACGTTATAGGCGTACAGCCCGACGACGACTGAACATTGCCCTGCACGGGAAGATTGATAGTTACAGGCGTATTTTTTGGCGTTGTTATAAATATGTCGTCCGCAGTAAGGCAGTTCTGAACTGTTACGCTATACTTGTTCGACCAGACAGAGTTCGACGAAAGACAGTTACTACCGCCAATAATCTGCAATTCGCACTCAATATACTTTGTACCGACAGAGGTAAATGTGTGTTTGTATTTGTTTGACGTGGTGGGTGTTCCCGCAGAGCCATCTACAAACCACCGGTATAACGCTGTTCCGCCGCCCAAATTCGTTGCCGTTGCCTCAAATTCTACCTCCTTATTGATACAGACAGGGATATTGGTATTAGGCGATAAACCGACGCTTACGGAAGGAGTTACTGATGGAATTACATTTACGTCATAACTCGCAATTACAGTTGTATCTCCGCAAACAGCGCTTTTCGATGTTACCTCACATACTATTTTGTCATTATCGTTAAGCGCACTGGTTTTATAAATTTCGCCAGTAGCTCCGCTAATCGTTGTGCCGTTTTTCTTCCACACGTACTGCGACATGCCGCTTGGCGTTGCCGTAAATGTAACTTCTGTGCCGGAACAGACAGGCATTGACGACAAAGCGCTTATGCTTGCTGTGAAACTGGGTTTCATGTTAACCGTAAAGGTTGCCGTGTAGTCTTTATAATCGGTTCCGTCGTATGCTTTCAATATAACAGTGTGTGAACCTAAGGGAAAGTTTTTGTCCCATTGGGCTGTCCATGGAGAATTAGCCGCCGCTCCTATGTCACTAACAGTTTGCTTGATTCCATCTATATACCATTCCACATTGGTGGGGGTAACATTGAACGAGGCTTGAAAACTCATTTTTTGGGAAGATGTTGCACAGATAGTTTCGCCGCTGATTAAGGCATACGGTTTTCCGTTAACTGTAAAGTTTGCCCTCAAATCTCGCGCACCGGAATACGCATTGTAGAAATATGACGTACCGAGAGAGGAGCCTGAATATCCGTATCCGAGCAGTATCAGCCCTTCGGAATTTTCAAAAGAGTATTGATTGTTGTCACCGTTATACAGGTCAACGTCGCAATACGACCAGCCGTTGTTGGAATCGTACCATTGATAATATGGATACGCAAGCCGCTTATAAGAAAGACAGTTGGTACGGTAATCGTCGCTCTTCGCAGCAGGCCAGTTGGACATTAGCTGATTCGACAGGTTAACATGTCCTGAACATGAAAATCTTGTCTTGTCTTTGTCAGACGTTTTTACAAGTATAATGGCTTTGTGAATTCTTTGATCCGGGAAATAAGATGAATAAAAAGGCGCAATTTTTGCGTTCTTTACAAGCTGCCCCACTGGCGGAATCAGACAGAGCGACTCGCCAGACCACTCATCTTTAGCATTTACAAGCGAATTACAGCCTGTCAAATAATTGTCTAATCGCGGGTTATTAAGATGGGAGTCTTTGTATCCCACCATATAAGAACATACCTGTACAGGCTTGTCCGCCATTATATATACTCCCTTGTCTGTGGACGAGCGCCTTACTGTCAGTTCAACCCAGTTTGCCTTATTTGGCAAGGTAACGGTATTGCCCGATACGCTGTAACCGTTGCTGCCGCTCTGTATTATCTGCGTTGAGCCATTCCCTATACCGGGTAGCGAAACCCTTGTACCGGGCTGAGATGCAATAATGCGTACAACTTCATAACCCGTCTCGGTAGCGGGAACAAAAAATTCCCTGCCCCACTTGTCTGTTGACATCAACTGCTGAAAGTAGTTACTTCCATAAGCCCCGCCATTGCTGGAGTAACCCCCATGATTGCATCTGGACAGACATGTAAAATAAGCTACAGGTTGGTCAGCCTCAATAATCCGTCCGCTCATATCGGCTGTATGACGTTTGAAATAAACATCTCCCTTATTAAGCGTGCGTACAGGAGTGCCGTTTTCTTTAATTACCGTACCGTTTACGGTTGCAACGACCATATACTGCTCATACCACTCGCCATCAATACCGTTAGGTTTATTTGGGTGCCGTCCCAGATGAATATATTCCTTGCCCAGTACTGAGGTTGGCAATACATTGGTTGCATCTTCCGAACGCATGTCCCGATTTAATGCATAAACCAGTATGTCTTTGTCAGACGTTATATGGATAGATTTCTTATTGTTCGCTTCCATATCAATCTCGTTGTATATCGCACTTTGATCGTTCATCATATCTTGCGTTACCACACCGTTTGGAGGAATTGTAACATTTATAGTTTTACCTGTTTTTGTCAATTCAATTTTAACAGTGGTAGCGCTGCTGGCGTCAGTGGAAACAAACCTGATTTGCAAACGCCGGGTGTCCGGGTTAAGGGTGGGGTCATTATACCAGTTTCTGGCGAAAGAGAGCCAGAAATCCTTTCCTTTCACCTCAAACTGCTGCTGGGCGTTCAGAGAAAAAGCGCCTGTTAACATAACAGCAGCGAAAAAAACTGTAATTTTTTGTTTAAACTTTAAATTAAATATGTTTACTGTACGTCGATACGAGATGAGCAGGAAATTCAGCCCTGCGGGTTTAAAAAAAACGTCGCGATCACGCACATCAAATTTTTTTATTCTCATACTTTGTTCTTATTATATCCTAACTTTTAATTAAAAATTAAAAACTAAAAATTAAAAACTAAAAGGAGCGAACTGTGAATTATAAATCGCTGCGATTTTTTCTGCGTACTGCAACTGCTGCTTCTTGTACTGTATCCTCTTCTTTCTTTTCTCTTCTACTACTCTTCTACTACTCTTCTATTACTCTTTTAACAGTTGAGACGCATACATACCGCGCATTTCTGCAATTTTCACAACTTATAATCCACAATTCACTGTTCTTTTAATCCATAATCCAAAATTTTTAACAATATCCAAATAAATTTTTAATTCTTATTTAATCCAAATTGCTACAAATTAATAAAAAAAAATTCTCAGTTTTTAAATTTTTCATTTTTAATTCTGCATAATCTGAAATGTACTCCATTTATTATCAGACATTTTAGACCTGTGTGCAAGCTATATGTCCGTTAATTTTGACGGTGCAAAGGTAGTTATAAAATCCAATAGCTTGTATATTTTTTAACATAGTTTAATATGTTGTATAACATAAAAAATAGTCGTTAAAAAATTAATATTTTTCATAAAAATCACTGTATCAATAACTTAATATACAAAAACAATAAACGGCAAAAACAACATTATGAACATAAAAACTGTTTTTATTTTAACACTGTTTTTATTTTATGAAACACAAAATAAAAATAAATAACACAAATTTTCTCCATACATCATAATTTATACTTTATTTACCAATAAAAATTTACTAAAATAAAACTAAAAAAATGTTTAAAAAAGTGAAAATATGCGCAAAATAACATATACTGCGCCAGCATTAACAGGCTATTAAAAAAGTATCCTTAATGTATAAAAATACAACTACATATTACAACCAAATTCTACATATATTTTTATGTGAACAAATTATAGACAGATGTAGAATATATAAAGCAATCGCAGGCGAGCGATAACGTTGCCTGCGGCAGTGCGAAAGTTCGGCTTTTCAAGCCGGTGTCATGGCTGGGGCAAAGTCCGCAGGCAACGCTGCGCTCGCCTGCGGTTATGAAGGTTCGACTTTTCAAGCCGTGTCATGGCTGGGGCAAAGTCCGCAGGCAACGCTGCGCTCGCCTGCGGTTATGAAGGTTCGGCTTTTCAAGCCGTTTATAACACCTTGCCTTTTAGCCCGAATGGGCTTAATTTTCGTAACCGCAGGCGAGCGTAGCGTTGCCTGCGGCAGTGCGAAAGCTCCGAAATTGCCCGAATGGGCAAAACTTCTCTGCGTTTTTGTTCTGCCCATTCGGGCAGTGGTTGCCTGTACGTTTCGTTGTCCGCAGGCAACGCTGCGCTCGCCGTGCGGTTATGAAGGTTCGGCTTTTTAAGCCGTGTTCTGGCTGGGGCAAAGT